>DATAHJ010000059.1:0-5705 GCA_036263275.1 Fibrobacteria bacterium
GAGGTTGTGCAGGTCGCCCAGGATCTCCTGGTAGGCTCCCACGAGGTAGGCCCCCAGGTAGGAGGCTTCGCCGGCCTTGAGCGGGTGCAGCGGCAGGCTGCGCGCGAGCTCCCCGGAATGGATGAAGTGGTCGATCTGCCCGTCGGAGTCGCAGGTGATGTCCTGCAGGGTGACCTGCGCGGTCGGCTCCTCGTCGAGGCGATGGATGGGCATGATGGGGAAGATCTGGTCGATGGCCCACGCGTCCGGCAGCGACTGGAAGAGCGAGAAGTTGCAGAAGTATTTCTCGGCGAGGAGCTTGGAGAGGTTCTGCAGCTCGAAGGGCGGGTTCTTCATCGAGGCGGAGAGCCGGTGCAGCGTCTGCACGATGCTCCAGAACAGGCGCTCGGCCATGGCGCGCGTCTTGAGGTCGATGATGCCGAGGCTGAAGCCGTCCAGCACGTCCTCGCGCAGCTGCACGGCGTCGTGCCAGGCCTCCAGTACCCCGTTGTTCGAGAGGTTGCGGTAGATGGCCTGCAGCTCGCGCACGCTTTCATGGTCCTTGTCGCTGACCGGGAACTCGGAATCGTTCCATTGCGGCAGCGCGGTGGTCTCCAGCACGTTGAACACCAGCACCGAATGGTGCGCGGTGAGCGCGCGGCCCGATTCCGCCACCACGTTCGGGTGGGGAAGGCCGGCCTTGTCGGCGGCCGAGACCATCGAGTACACCACGTCGTTGGCGTATTCCTGGATGCTGTAGTTCACGCTGTTGGCGTTGGCGCTGCGGGTGCCGTCGTAGTCGACGCCGAGGCCGCCGCCCACGTCGACGAACTCGATCGGTACGCCCATCTGCCGCAGCTGCACGTAGAACTGCGCGGCCTCGCGCAGGCCGGCCTTGATCTTGCGGATGTTGGTGATCTGGCTGCCGAGGTGGAAGTGGATCATCTTCAGGCTGTCGCCGAGGCCCTCGGCCTGCGCGAACTCCACGGCCTCGAGCAGCTCGGAGGAATTGAGGCCGAACTTGCTCTGGTCGCCGCCGCTCTCCTCCCACTTGCCGCTGCCGCTGCTGGCCAGCTTCACGCGCATGCCGATGTTGGGCTTCACGTTTAGGGTGCGCGACACGTCGCGGATCAGCTTGAGCTCGTTGAGCTTCTCCACCACGATGAACATGCGCTTGCCCATCTTCTGCGCGAGCAGGGCGAGCTCGATGAACTCCTCGTCCTTGTAGCCGTTGCAGATGATGAGCGACTCGGGGTTGTCCATGATGGACAGCACGGCGTGCAACTCGGGCTTGGACCCGGCCTCGAGGCCGATGTTGAACTTCTTGCCGTGGCGCACCATCTCCTCCAGCACCGGGCGCTGCTGGTTGACCTTGATGGGGTACACGTTGAAGGCCTTGGCCTTGAAGCCGAACTCGCGGCCGGCGAGGTCGAAGCACTGGGAGATCTTCTCGATGCGGTTGTCGAGGATGTCGGGGAAGCGCAGCAGCACCGGGGCGTTGGTGTCGCGCAGCGCCAGCTCGTCGATCACGTCCTTGAGGTCGATGGCCGGGCCGCGCTCGCGCAGGGGGGACACAGTGGCGTCGCCCTTTTCGTTGATGCCGAAGTAGCCGATGCCCCAGCCGCGGGTGTTGTACAGCTCGGCCGAGTCCTCGATGCGCCATTTTCTCATGTCGGTCGTCCGGGAAAAAGAGGGGGAAAAATAGGAACTTCAGGCAGGAATTTCGGGGCGGGACGTTTCCGGGTTCAGGCTCCGGCGGGCCGGGCGAGGGCATAACCGGCGAAGGCCAGGGCCACGCCGCCCGCCACGCTCGTGCCCGCGTAGAGAATGGCGGCGGTCGCGTGGCCGTCGCGCAGCATCCGGAAGTTCTCGAGGCTGAAGGCTGAAAACGTGGTGAAACCTCCCAGAAACCCCGTCATGAGCCACGGGCGTATCCAGGGCGCGCCGTCCCGCTCCGCCCAGGCGGCGCAGAGGCCGATGAGGAAGGAGCCCGCGAGGTTGATCGCGAGCGTGCCGGTGGGATGGAGGCGGAAGGCGACCTGCACGGCGTAGCGGGCGACCGAGCCGGCCGCGCCGCCGAGGGCCACGCCGATCAACGCAAGAAATGGCATGGGGAAAAGATAGCTGAGAGCGCGGAGCGTAGAGCGGGGAACAGCGGGGCTTTCCTTTGCTTCAAGCTCCTCGCTCTTCGCTCCACGCTACCGCCACGCCTTGGCGAAGGTCTCGGCGTCGAAACCCACGGTGGCCTGTTTCCCGTCCGTTACGATCGGGCGCTTGACGAGGCGGCCGTTGCCCGCGAGCAGCGTGAGCGCGGCATCCTCGCTGAGGCCGGGAAGCTTGTCCTTGATCCCCAGCAGCTTGTACTGCTCGCCGCTGACGTTGAAGAGCTTGCGCACGGGCAGGCCCGTGAGCGCGAGCACTTTCTTCAGCTCGGCCTTGGAGGGAGGAGCGAGGGTGATGTCCTCGAACTCGTACTTCGTGCCGGACTTTTCGAGCGCCTGTTCCGCCTTGCGGCACGTGGAGCACTTCTTGTAGCCGTAGAATTTGGGCATGGACAAAAGTTACGAGTTACGAGTTACGAATTGAGGGGGGTGCTCGGAAAAACTTCGACGCCCTTTTGAGGTGGAAGCGAATCTGTACTCCTGTCGCTTCCTGTGTTCAATTCGTAACTCGTAACTCGTCACTCTCTCCCGGGCTCACCCGCGAGATCATCACCTTGTCCACGCGGTTGCCGTCCATGTCCATCACCTCGTAGCGCCAGCCCGCGCTCTCGAAGCGGTCGCCGGCGCGGGGAATGCGGTCCAAGCGGCCCATCACGTAGCCGCCCAGGGTCTGATAATTCTCCTCGTCCTCGCCGGTGAACGCGGCGGAGTCGTCCAGCATTTCCTCCACCTCGACGAGGGGCTTGACGCCGTCCACCAGCCATGAGCCGTCGGCGCGGCGCACGGCATCGGGCTCTCCGCCCGCCTCGTGCCGGGCTTCCTCGTCGCGCGGGTGCTCCAGCGCGTCGCCCAGGATGTTGCGCATCACGTCGTCGAGGGTGACGAGGCCCAGGATGCTGCCGTACTCGTCGGAGACGAAGGCCATGCTCTCTCCCGAGGCGCGGAAGGCCTCCAGCGCCTTGAGCACGGGCACGGAGTCGGGAATCACGGGGGCGGGCTTCGCGAGCGTGGCGAGCGCGAGCGGCTCGCCCGCGAGGCTGCGCGCCAGCAGGTCCTTGGCGTGCACGACGCCGAGCAGGTCGTCGAAGCCTCCGCGGCAAACGGGAAAGCGCGAGTACGGGTGCGCGACCAAGGCCGCGCGCACGGCGACGAGATCGTCGTCCGCGTCGAGCCAGGCGATGTCCGGGCGCGCCGTCATGAGCGCGGTGATGCGGCGGTCGCCCATCTCGATCACGCTCTCCATCATCTCGTGCTGGCTCGCCTCGAACACGCCCTCGCGCGTGCCCTGCGCCAGCACTTGGGCGATTTCTTCCTCCGTCACCGGGTTCTCCCCGGCGGCGCGCACGCCGATGAGCCGCAGGAGGAGGTTGGTGGAAAGGTTGAGGAACTGCACCACCGGTCCGGCCGCCTTGCTCAGGCGGTCCATGGGCTTCGCGGCGCGGCGCGCGATGGCCTCGGGGTGGCGCAGCGCCAGCGCCTTGGGAACCAGTTCGCCGAACGTCACCTGGAGGTACGTGACCCCGAGCACCACCACGAAGAGCGCCGTCGCGTTGGCGTAGCGCGCCAGCAGGGGGATGCCCGCGAAGGTGGGGGCCAGTTTCTCGGCGATGGTCGCGCCGCCGTAGGCGCCCGCCAGCGTACCGACCAACGTGATCCCGACCTGCACCGCGGCGAGGAAACGTCCCGGCTGCGCGATCAGTTCAAGCGCCTTGGCGGCTCCCGAGTCGCCGTCCTCGGCCATTTGCTGGAGCTTGGGGCGACGGCTGGAGATCAAGGCGACTTCGGTCATCGAGAACAGGCCGTTCGCGAAGATCAGCACCAGGAGGACGAGGCTTTCCCAGCCGAGGATATCTAAAAGGGACATGGGGTGTGGGGGTTTTCCGTTGTCGGTTGTCCGTTGTCCGGCGGAAGGCTTTCCGGCTCCGGATCGCGTCAGCGATGTGCTCAAGCAGCTTGAGTCATGCACTCCAAGATAGTCGAAGCAATCGTTGAAAATCGCCGAAACGGCAAGCAAACCACGCCCGAACTCTTCCTAAGGGCCGTTTTCCTTGAAAAACAAGGGTGTTTCTCCGGCAAGCGAGCGCCGACAACCGACAACTAATCCTAAATTTCGCCCCTCAAATTCCCCGGAATCCAAGCAATGCACGCCTATCGCTCCCATACCTGCGGCCAGCTCCGCAAGGACCACGTCGGCCAGACCGTCCGCCTCTCCGGCTGGGTGTTCCGCCGCCGCGACCACGGCCGCTTCCTGTTCATCGACCTGCGCGACCACTACGGCGTGACCCAGCTGGTGTTCCATCCCGAGCGGGACTTCTTCGAGGCCGCGACGCACCTCAAGTATGAGAGCGTGATCACCATCACGGGCCACGTCATCGCCCGTGAAGGCAACACCATCAACCCGGCGATGCCCACCGGCGAGGTCGAGATCGTGGTGGACGAGCTGGTGATCCAGTCCTTCGCCGCCCCGCTGCCGTTCCTGGTCGACGACAAGGACGGCGGCCCGGAAGAGCTGCGCCTCAAGTATCGCTTCCTCGACCTGCGCCGCGAGAAGCTCCACAAGAACGTGGTCCTGCGCGCCCGGATCATCGCCTCGCTGCGCCGCCGCATGACGGACGCGGGCTTCATGGAATTCCAGACGCCCATCCTCACGTCGAGCTCGCCCGAGGGCGCGCGCGACTTCCTCGTGCCCAGCCGCCTGCACCCCGGCCGCTTCTACGCGCTGCCGCAGGCTCCGCAGCAGTTCAAGCAGCTGCTGATGGTGGCGGGCTTCGACCGTTACTTCCAGGTGGCGCCGTGCTTCCGCGACGAGGACGCCCGCGCCGACCGTTCGCCCGGCGAGTTCTACCAGCTCGACATCGAGATGAGCTACGTCACGCAGGATGATGTCTTCGAGGCGGTGGAGAACGTGGTCTACGGCACCTTCGCCGAGTTCTCCGATTGGCGCATCGACGACGGCAAGGGTCCGGCGCCGTTCGTCAGGATTCCGTACCGTGAATCGATGCTGAAGTACGGCAGCGACAAGCCCGACCTCCGCATTCCCATCGAGATCCGCGACGTGAGCGAGGTGTTCCGCGACAGCGGCTTCGCGGCCTTCGCGGGCGCCGTCAAGGGCGGCGCCGTGGTGCGCGCCATCCCGGTGAAGGACATCGCCGCGCAGCCGCGCAGCTTCTACGACAAGCTGGGCGACTTCGCGCAGTCGGTCGGCGCCAAGGGCCTCGCCTATCTGGTTTACAACGCCGAGGGCGTGAAGGGCCCCATCGCCAAGTTCCTCTCGCCCGAGCAGATGGAAGCGCTCCGCGCGCAGTGCGGCGCGGAGCCGGGCGACGCGGTGTTCTTCGTGTGCGACAAGGAATCCGCGGCCGCGAAGATCGCGGGCCAGATCCGCGTCAAGCTGGGCCGCGATCTCGACCGCGTCGAGAAGGACGTCTTCCGCTTCTGCTGGATCGTCGACTTCCCCATGTTCGAATACGACGAGGAAGCGAAGAAGGTCGAGTTCTCGCACAACCCGTTCTCCATGCCGCAGGGCGGCATGGAGGCGCTGCTGAACAAGGATCCGCTCGACAT
>DATAHJ010000060.1:0-5115 GCA_036263275.1 Fibrobacteria bacterium
TGGGCAGGTAGCCCGCGAAGCCCGCCGAGGAGTGCGCGTTCTCGGCGGCCGCGCGGTCGGAGCGCGCGGCGAGGTAGCCGGGGTTCTTTTCCAGCGCCTCGCGCAGCGCCGCGCCGAGCGTGAGCGGCTGCGCCGACGCGACTCCGGCCGCGACCAACAGGAATCGAAGGACGGAACTACGCATGATGCGCCTCCCGTTCCTTCTTCGAGGAGAAAAGCAGGATCATGGAGGGAATCACGTAAAGGGTGAGCACCATGCCCAGCAGGAGGCCGCCCACCACGGCGATGCCGAGGGGGCGGCGGCTTTCCGCGCCGGTGCCGGTGGCGAGCGCGATGGGCAGCATGCCCAGCGCGGCGGTGAGCGTGGTCATGAGGATGGGGCGCAGGCGCGCGCGCGAGGCCTCCACCACGGCTTCCTCGAGCCGGAGTCCCGCCTCCACCTTCTGGCGCGTGAACTCCACGATGAGGATGCCGTTCTTGGTCACGAGGCCCGCGAGCATGATGAGGCCGATCTGGCTGAAGATGTTGAGCGTCTGCCCGGTGGCGAGCAGCGCGAGCAACGCGCCGAGCAGCGAGAGCGGCACCGTGATCAGGATGACCACCGGCGACTTGAAGCTCTCGAACTGGGCCGCGAGCACGAGATAGATCAGCACCAGCGCCAGGCCGAACACGAACATCGTGCTGGACGAGCTCTCCGCGAAGTCGCGCGAGGGGCCGGCCAGCTCCGTCGTGAACTCTTCGCTCAGGGTCTTGTCCGCGATGCGGCGCATCGCGGCGATGCCCTCGCCCATCGACACGCCCGGCGCGAGGCTGGCGGAGACCGTCGCGGAGGTCAGGCGATTGTAGTGGAACAACTGGGGAGGCGAGGCCTCCTCGCGCGTGGTCACCAGGTTGCCCAGCGGGATGAGGCTGCCGTCACTGGCGCGCACTTGCAGCGCGTCGAGGTCGGAAGGCGACTCGCGGAAGACGTCGCCCACCTGCCCGATGATCTGGAACTGGCGGTTGTCCTTGAGGAAGTAGCCCAGGCGCGTTTCGCCGAGGCCCAGTTGCAGCGCCTGCGCCACGGAGTAATAGGAAACGCCGAGGCTGCGCAGGCGGTCGCGGTCGACGTCGACCTGCAGCTCGGGCCGGGTGAACTTCAGGTCCTCGTCCACCAAGGCGAAGGCCTTGTCCTCGCGGGCGAGCGCGAGGAAGCGCGGCAGCGCGCGCGCGAGGCTGTCGAAGTCCGACGTCTCGATCACGAACTGCAGGGGCAGGGCGTTGCGCGAGGCGCCCGTCTGGATGGTCTGGTCCTCGATCACGCCGATGCGGCCGTCGGGAACCTTGCGCATGACGCCGTTTAGTTCGTCGACGATCGCATGTTGGCTGCGCGCGCGCTTTTCGGGATCGCTCAGGATGACGCGGGAGAATCCCCCGTTCACGTTGCCGCCAAAGCCCACCACCGTGAGCACGCCCTCGGCCTCGGGCGCCTGCTTCCGCACGAGCGCCGCGATGCGGTCCATCACGCCGTCCATCACGGCGTAGTTGGTGCCCTCGGGCGCGGTGATGCGGATGTTGAACTGACCGCGGTCCTGCAGGGGAGGATTGTCCTGGGGAACCCCCCACAAGGCCAGGAAAACCGTTCCCGCCACGGCGACGAGGACCACCATGGTCGCGAGCACCCGGCGGTGCAGGAAATTCCGCAACGTCCTCGCGTAGCCCGCGTAGAAGCGCTCGAAGGCGGGCTCGGTGCGCACGTACAGCTTGTTGTGGCTGCGCTTGAGCATGCGCGTGGAGAGCATGGGCGTGAGCGTGAGGGACACGATCGCCGAGAGGATCACCGAGCCCGCCACGGCGAGCCCGAACTCGCGGAAGAGCTTGCCGGTGAAGCCTTCGACGAAGAACAGCGGGAGGAACACCACCGCCAGCACGGCGGTGGTCGAAACCACCGCCAGGAAGATTTCCTCGAGGCCTTCGTAGCCCGCCTGGCGGGGATCGTGGCCTTCCTCGATCTTGCGGTAGATGTTCTCGAGCACCACGATGGCGTCGTCCACCACGAGGCCGATGGCCAGCACGAGGCCCAGCAGGGTGAGCACGTTGAGCGTGAAGCCCGCCGTGTCGAGCAGGAAGAGCGTTCCGACCAGCGAAACCGGGATCGCCAGCGCGGGCAGGAGCGCGGAGCGCCAGTCGCGCAGGAAGAAGAACAGCACCAGCATCACCAGCACGAAGGCGATGGCGAGGGTGATGCCCACTTCCTTCAGCGAGCTGCGGACGAAGGTCGTGCCATCGAAGCCGATGCCCACCTTGAAGTCGGCGGGCAGGTCCTTCTGGATACGCGCGTAGCGGCGGTAGAACTCGTTCCCGATCGCGATGCTGTTCGCGCCCGGCTGCGTGATGAGGCCAAGGCCGACCATCGGCTTGCCGTTCATCTTGAGGATGGTGCGCTCGTTCTCCGAGCCGACGTGCGCGACGCCCACGTCGCGCAGGCGCACCACGCCGGAGACTCCGGAGCGCAGCACGAGGTCGTTGAAGTCCCGCTCGGTGCGCAGGCGCCCCGAGGCGGTGACGGTCAGCTCGGTGACGGCGCCGTCGAGCAGGCCCGAGGGCAGCTCGACGTTCTCCGCGTCGAGGGCCGACTGCACGTCGGCCAGCACCAGCCCGTGCGCGGCCAGCTTGACGGGATCGATATAGAGCCGCATGGCGTACTTCTTCTCGCCCCAGATGCGCACCTCGGCCACCCCGGGGATGGTCTGCAGGCGCTCGGCCAGGATGGTGCCCTCGTACGACACGTCGAGGATGTCGCGCGTGTCGCTCTGCACGGTCATCAGCAGGATCGGGAAGGAGTTCGCGTCGGCCTTCGCCACCACCGGCGGATCCGCATCGGCAGGCAGGCGGCGCACCACGCGCGACACGCGGTCGCGCACGTCGTTGGCCGCGGCGTCGAGGTCGGTGGCAAGGGTGAACTCCACCGTGATCGCGCTGGTGCCCTGGCGGCTGGTCGAGGTGATGGAACGGATGCCGTCCACGCCGTTCACCGACTGCTCGAGCGGCTCGGTGATCTGGGAGGCGATCACTTCCGCGCTGGCGCCCGCGTAGTTGGTGGTGACGGTGATCGACGGCGGATCCACGGCGGGAAACTCGCGCACGCCGAGGCGCGGGATCGCGATGAGGCCGAGGACCGTGAGGAACAGCGAGATCACCACGGTCAGGACCGGGCGATCGATGCTCAGGTGCGAGAGGCGCATGTCAGCGCACCAGCGCGGGTTGGACGGGCGCCCCCGGCTTGACCTGCATCAGGCCCGAGATCAGCACCGTGTCGCCGGCGGAGAGGCCTTGCACGGCCTCCACCGCCTCGGGCGTGCGCGTGCCCGCCTGGAAGACGGCCAGCTCGGCCTTGCCGCCGCGCACGCGCCACACTTGCGCGCCGCGCGCGCCGCTGACGACGGCTTGTGCCGGGACCCACAGCGCCACGCTCTCGCGCAGCGGCAGGATCACGCGCGCGTAGGCGCCGGGGCGCAGCACGCCGGACCGCGAGCCGCCCGGAGGCGGCGCGGTGCGCGCCCGCACGCGCATGAGGCGCGTGGCGGCATCGACGCCGGGGTCGACGGCGAACACCGTGGCCGACAGCGTGTCCGCGCGGCCCGAGACCGTGAAAAGGATCTTGAGTCCGTTGCGGACGAAGGCGGCCTGCGCCTCGGGCACGGCGAACTCGACGCGGAAGGCGCGCAGGTCCTGCACGGTGGTGACGGCGGTGCCGGGCTGCAGCATCGCGCCGAGATCCACGCCGCGCAAGCCGGCGACGCCGGAGAACGGGGCGGAGATGCGGCACTTCTCGAGGCGGGCCTTCGCGAGGCCGGCGGCGGCGGCGGCCGTCTTCAGCTGCGCCTCCGCCTCGTCGAGATCATTGCGGCTCACCGCCTGCGCCTTGAAATCTTCGCGGACGCGGGAAGCGCGGGTGCGCGCCAGCATCAACGACGCCTCGGCGCCGTCCCACTGCGCCTTCAGCTCGCCTTCGTCAAGGCCGACGAGCAGCTGGCCCGCCTTCACGGGCTCGCCCTCGTGGAAGCCGATGCGCGTCACCTTGCCGGCGATCTCCGCGCGCACTTCCACTTCCTGTTCGGCGAGGACGGTGCCGGGAACCAGCACGACAGGACGCGCCGAGGCGGCGGCCAGCACGATGGCCGGGAGCTTCGCGGGACGCATGGCGCCCGGAGCATTGGAAGCGCCACCGGGCGGACCTCCTGCGGGAGCTTTCTCTTTATTGCAACCGGAGGCGGCAAGGCACAGCGCGATGGTGAGGAGAAGGGGGGCAAACCGGTCCAAGCGGCCGGGAGCGGAGATTTTCTTCATGGGATCCGCGGAAAAAAACGTGGGGCAAACCTATAAAACTGACCCCTTCAAAACTGCGAAGGTTACACGAAGTTACGCCCAGAATACGCCATTTTGACAAAAATAGGGGGTTTTTGGACACTCTGGCAACTCTATGACATAAGGGTGTAATCAAATTCTGGAACCCAGCGGCGAGGATGGGGTATCGGATCGTGGGCAATATGTCGTTCGCGTTTCTTCGACGGCACGCGTTCGTCCGCTTCGGGGAGGAACGCGCCGCGCGTTCGCGCTTCCGCGCGGGAATCGGTGTGACCACGAAGAATACCGAACAGCTGAACGCATGCGAAGGAAACCCCCCAAATCCTCTTTTCTACCATTCGTCGCGTGGAAAACGTGCTGCAAAATCGCCCCCGGCTCACCGAAGAATCCCTCCGAAATCTCCTGAATCCGGCCCAATTCGAGGCGGTCACCCACGCCCCGGGTCCACAGGTCATCCTGGCGGGCGCGGGCAGCGGCAAGACGCGCGTCCTGACCTACAAGATCGTGTGGCTGATCCAGGAGCACGGCCTCCGCCCGCACCAGATCCTGGCGGTGACGTTCACCAACAAGGCCGCGCGGGAGATGAAGGAGCGCGTCTCGCATCTCCTCGGCTATGAAGCCCCGTTGCGCTGGATGGGCACCTTCCACAGCATCTGCGCGCGCCTTTTGCGCTTCCATGCCGACAAGATCGGCTACACCTCGCACTTCACGATCTACGACACGGACGATCAAAAACGTCACCTCAAGAAAATCCTGCAAGCCGAAGGC
>DATAHJ010000061.1:0-3841 GCA_036263275.1 Fibrobacteria bacterium
CCGTCGCCTCGGCGGTGGAGTTGGCCTTGGGCGCTTACTGCTTCATCGGCTTCATCCACTACACCAACGCCGAGAAGTATCTCGTGGGCCCGTTCCTCGGGTTGTACGCGGTGGGCTTCCTCGTCGTGGGCTTCATGTCGCTGCTGCACTGGGTCCGCACGAACTCGCGTCGCGCGGCTCAGGAAGGCTAAAAGAAGTTCGACGGCAACGTCGGCCAACAAAAAACCCGGGGCTCCGAAAGCTCCGGGTTTTTTGTTGGCCATCCCTGCCCTTATCCCTTTCTCAACATCTCCCGGGCATGCTTGAGGGCCGTTTCGGACTCCCCGCCCATCATGCGCGCCAGCTCCGCGGCGCGCTCCTTCTCGCTCAGCGGCGCGACCCCGGTGACGGTGCGGCCGCCCTCGAGGCGCTTCTCCACCTTGTGCTGCTGCGCCGCGCGCGCCGCGACCTGGTGGAGATGCGTGATGACGAGCAATTGGTGATGTCCCGCCAGCTCGGCCAGCGCCTCGCCCACGCGCAGGGCGGTTTGGCCGCCGATGCCGGTGTCGAGCTCGTCGAAGACGAGCAGCGGCCGCGGATCCGTCTGCGCGAGCGCGCCCTTCACGGCCAGCATCACGCGTGAGATTTCGCCGCCCGAGGCCGAGAGGCGCAGGGCGCGCGCGGGCTCGCCCGCATTTGCGGCCAGGAAGAACTCGATGCGATCAAGCCCGGTGGATCCGAGGACGGCTTCGCCTTGCGAGCCGGACTCCAAACGAGTCTCAAACCGGCTGCCCTCCATGCCCAGCCGCGCCAGCCGCGCGTTTACCTCGGAGTCGAACTTCTTCGCGGCGGCCTTGCGCTTGGTCGAAAGTGCCGTCGCGCGGGCCAGCGCTTCCTTGCGCGCGGCGTCGCGGGCGTCACGTAATTCACCCGTCTCGACGCCCGCGTTCTCGACGGCGTCGATCTCCGCGCGGCGGCGGTCGCGCAGCGCGACCAGCCCGGCCACGTCTGTCTTGTACTTCGACTTGAGGCGCTGGAACAGCGCCAGCCGGGCATTGAGCGCGTCCAGCTTCTCCGGATCCGCCTCGGCGGGAACGTTCAGGCCGCGCAGGCCGCCGCGCACTTCGTCGAGGAGTTCGCGCGCCGCGCCCAGCTTCTCCTCGTGCGGCGCGACGGCTTCTTGCCCGAGGTGCTTGCCCAAGGCCTGGATCTCACGCTGCAGCCTTCCCAAGGCCGGAAAGACCCCGGAAGTGCCCTCGAGCGCTTCAAGCCCCGCATCGCGCCCTCCCGAAATCTTCTCGAAGGCCGAGAGCATCTTGAGGTCGGCCTCGATCTTCTCCTCTTCACCCTCGCGCAGGCCGGCCTTGTCCAGCTCCTTGAACTGGAATTGCAGGAATTCGATCTGCTCGCGCAGGCGCTCGGCTTCATCCGCGACACGCTGCAAGGCGCTCTCGGCGTCGCGCCAGGCGCGCCACGTCCGCGCATACTCGCCGGCTTCGGCGACGAGCCCGGCATGACCGTCGAGATAAGCCCCGTGCGTGGCGGCGTCGAGCAGGCCCTGCTGCTCATGCTGGCCGTGCAGGTCGACGAGATGACGACCCACGGCTTCGAGGTCGGCCAGCGGCACGAGGGTTCCATTGACGCGCGCGCGGCTTTTGCCTGCGGCGGTGACCTCGCGCTCGATGATCAGCTCGTCGTCGGCGTCGATCTCCCGCTCGCGCAGCAGCGCGCGCAGCTCGGGCGCCGGGGGCAAATCGAAAATCGCTTCCACCCGCAGCTTGTCCTCGCCTTGGCGGATGAGGTCGCCCTTGGCCTTTGCACCCAGCACGAGCTTGAGGGCCCCCAAGAGGATGGATTTGCCCGCGCCGGTTTCACCCGTGAGCGCAGTGAAACCGGGCTTGAATTCGAGTTCGGCCTCGGGCAGGATGGCGAGATTGCGGATGCGGAGGGTGTGCAGCACGCTTTAATGAATAGCAATAATGGCACGAATGTGCAGTATAAAAACGAACTTTTTGGGGCAAATTGAGCAGGGGGTGGGTTTTCTGCGTGGGTATTTGGGTTAGTCGAGGTTCTTCGCAGCCGACTTTCCCTGCGCCGGGATGACATTAGCCTTAACGCCTTGGTGCGCCGCGCTAGTCGCCGAAATGACTCGGCGGTACTCACGCCGCACCCCCGGAGGGGCCCCCGCGGCGTTCCGTTCCGAGCGAGTAATTTCGGCTGCGCCCGGTGCCAACCGCCTCCTGAAGAGTTCCATAGGGCCTGTCAGGTGCTTTCAGTCCAAAGAACAAGGAACCTGAGAACGCAGGAACCGTTCGCGCCGGGGGGAGCCGGAAAAACCTTTCCGGCGTGGAGCTTAGGCGAGCGTCGCGGGGCGCCTAATATCAAAATGGCCCGAAGGGCCTTTATCCCTGCTTTCCCGCGACCGAGCCGGGTGAGCACCGGAAATTTTTCCGGCGACTATACCGGCGCTACGTTTTGAGGAGGTGCCAACAAAAAAGCCTCCGGAGTTACCGGAGGCTTCTTCGTAAAGGTCGGAACCGGCTTAGAGGGCCGGGGCTTCGGCCGGCGTCTCGAGGTCGTCGGAGGGCGCGGCGGTGTCGTTCTCAACCACGGCCAGGCGCTGGTTGCGGAACTTCTGGATCGCGATCGTGGTCGGCTTCTCGGAGAGCTTGATGAAGCCGAGGTTCGACTGCTCGTTGATGAAGCGGGCTTCCTGCGCCGCCATGATCACCGTGCGGAACGGCGACGAGCCGCGCGCGTAGCAGTCTTCGACCGAGAGGTGCTGGTTCTTCGACATGAACGGCTCCTTGATGACGAACTTCGACTTTCTGCACTACTGGCAGAGGGAGGGGGATTCGAACCCCCGTGAGGTGTGACCCTCAACATGCTTTCCAAGCATGTACCTTAAACCGCTCGGACATCCCTCTAAAATCCGGGTCGGCAAAGATAGGCATTTCGGGGCCGAAATCCCAGTCATATGGCTAAAATACGGGGAATTCGGCGTTGTTCCTGTGTTGAACGCCGAAGCTTCGATTCCAACGAATCCCGCCCCTGCCCTCGTTACCCTTCGAAATTTTGCAGCTGGTACAGCTTCGCATAAATCCCGCCCTGCGTCAGGAGGGATTGGTGCGTGCCTTCCTCACGGATCTCGCCCTTGTGCATCACCAGGATGCGGTCCGCGTTCTGGATGGTCGAGAGGCGATGCGCCACCACGATGGTGGTGACCTCCTTCAGCACCTTGCCCAAGGCTTCCTGCACGAGGCTTTCAGTGCCGGTGTCCACCGAGGCGGTGGCTTCATCGAGCAGCAGCAATCGGGGGTTCTGGTACAGCGCGCGGGCCAAGGCCAACAGCTGGCGCTGCCCCGTGGAAAGATTCTCCCCGCGCGCCCGGAGGGGCGTGAGGTAGCCTTGCGGCATGCGCGAGATGAAGTCGTGGGCCCGCACATGGCGGCACACTTCCTCGACGCGCGCGAGATCGAAATCGGGCGAGAGCGCGATGTTGAACGCCACGGATTCCGCGAACAAATGCACGTCCTGCGGGATGATCGCCATGCCGCCGCGCAATGCCTCCTCGGAGTATTCCTGGATGGGCAAATCGCCCACGCGCACGGTACCGGAGGTCGGCAGGTAGAACTTGCTGCTCAAGGCGATGAGCGTGCTCTTGCCGCTGCCGGTCGCGCCCACCACGGCGACGGACTCGCCTTCACGGATCCCGAACGAGACATTCTTTAAAACCTCCGGTCCGCCGGGATAGGCGAAGGAGACGTTCTCGAAACGCAGCGAGAAGGGGACGGGGAGCTTCGCGACGGTGCCTTCCGGCAGGGACGCTTCCGTGTCATACAGCGTGAAGACGCGCTCGCCG
>DATAHJ010000062.1:0-23250 GCA_036263275.1 Fibrobacteria bacterium
ACGATGTCGACGGTCTTGGTGCGGGTCGATCCCCCCGCGCCGTAAGTCACGGAGACGAAATCGGGGGACTGCCGGGCGATTTCGGCCAGCGTGGCGTATAGCGAGCCCCATCCCGCCGGATTCTTGGGCGGGAAAAACTCGTAGGAAAGGGTGGGCCCCTGCCGCAGCTTTTCGAGGATGGACATGGAGGGGAAGATAACTTCGTAGGCTTTCCTTTGTCGGTTCGGGATTCTTTGAAATCCATGCCCAAACCCGCGAAGCTTTGTCCCAAAGCTTGTATTTTCAGCCCCATGCGTTGGAAACCTTTCGCCGCCTTGGTCGCCTTCAGCCTCCTGCTGGGTGCCGCCAATAATTTCGTCAATCCGAATCGCGTTCCGTGGCAAGGCAGCCCTGAAGTCCTGCCCAAGCCCGAAGGCTGGCCGACGATGTCCATCGCGGATGGCGCGAAGGCCGGGGCGGAACACGCCTGGGACCTGCTTCGCAAGAATCCGACGTGGATCGCCGGAGCGCTGATTTTGCTGGTCGCGGGCTATGCCTTCTTCCATTCCCGGCCGGCATCGCGGCGCCGCTGGATCCTCACCTGGCTGCGGGCGCTCTTCGGTCTCATGTTTTTGGCGGCCGCCTGGCCCAAGTTCTCGGACCCCGACGGATTCGCCATGATGGTGGCGCAGTACCAGATGCTGCCCGCCTTCTCCGTGCATGCCTTCTCGCTCTGGTTGCCGGCCCTCGAAGTCACGGCGGGACTGGCCTTGTTGCTGTCGCCTTGGGAGAAGGAAGCCTCCGCCTTGGTGGGTTTGATGATGCTGATGTTCATCACGGCGCTCGCCCAAGCCCTGCTCCGCGACTTGGGCATCGCCTGCGGATGCTTCGACATTAAGGGCGCAACGGACGCCGGGGAATCCTGGTTCGCGCTCCTGCGCGACATCGTGCTGCTTGTTCCCATCGCCTGGATGTGGCGCCGCGCCGAAACCCGCTTCATCTGGAAATTCTAGGGGTCCGCCAAGGGACGAAGGGCGCCGGTGAACAAGAAGAAAATGTTCGACCCGGTGCGCGGCCGTGAGATGGCCGACCTTCCCGAGGAACGGGTTCGCCGCGACCTCGTGGACTGGCTGATGGCTTCCGCCGGCGTGCCGGCGCGGCTGGTCTCCGTCGAGTATTCCCTTTCGGCGCTTGATCCGACGCGCCGCGATCGCGCCGACGTGGTCGTTTGGAGGCCTTCGGAAGACGGAGGCCTGCGCCCTTGGCTGTTGGCCGAATGCAAGGCACCGCGGGTCGCCCTGGGCGAGGCCACCAGCGACCAGGTTCGGCGCTATGCCGGGAGCATTCGCGCCGAGCATGTGCTCGTGACCAACGGGAACGAGACGCGCTGCTTCCGGCTCGACGGTTCACGCTACGTGGAACGCGAGGGGCTTCCCCGCTTTCCCTCGGCCTCTTCGACTTGAGCCGGGTTTAGATCGGACGGGGAAAACAAAAAAGGGAAGGCCTGAGCCTTCCCTTTTTCAATGATCCCTTGGCTGCCTAGGGGCGCTGGTTCAAGCTCAACACGGGTCCCTGGTACTGGAAGTAATCCGTTCCCAGCGACACGCCGTACTTGGACCAGACGTTCGCGTTGTAGTCCTGGATGGTCACGTTGTCGCAGTTGCCGCCGCCCAGGCGCACCATGTTGACGGCGGGGATCGACGGCATCGTATAGTGCTCATATACCGTCCACGTGCTGTAATCGATCACGCGCAAGTAGGCATTCTGCTGCAGGAAGGCGAACTTGTCGCCGCACACATCCATGTCGTCCGCCTTGTACATCGGATCGCTGAGATACATCGGCGGGTTGCCGGGGCCACCCACGATGACGGAAGCGTAGCCGGTGGGCGCTCCACCGAAGCCCGGGGGCGAACCTGCGGGGACCCGGTAAAAGACGATCAGGTTGTCCGAGAGGAGGATTTTCTGGGCCGCGCCATTGGCCGCTCCCGAGTGGACCTGAAGCCAGCCGCTCACGCCGTACTGCCTGGTCCATAGGTTGCCATTGTCCGCCACGACAAGAAGGCCGTTGCGCGCCTGGAAGTCGGCCACGCTCAGGGCTCCCGTGCCCACCCATTGGCTGTAGTTGAACACGTTGGGCGAACTCGTGAGGTATTTGAGCGAGATGGAGGGAACGTTCGAGGCGTCGAAGGTCATGGTGTAGAGCCGCTCTCCATCCAGGCGGAACTTGTTGCGGGACTGGAAGCCGTCGCCGAACTGCATCACCCAGTTTCCCGTGGGGGTTCGCGTATACAGGCGGGAGCCGGTGAATACTGCAAGGTAACCCCTGCTGTGCAGGAAGGTGCTCACGCTGCCGCTGCTGCCCGACGCGGGCCAAACCTGGGTGTTGGTGCCGTCCAGACCCACGCGGCGGTACAACTTGCCGTCATTGGTGGAGTAGATCACCGTGTCGCCTTCGATCTGGTAGTCCTTCACGTTGGTCGCGAGAGTCGTAAAGCCCTCGTAGCCCACCGTGCTCAGGGAGCTGTTCACCATCTTGACGGTGATGGAATGCGAGGGGTACAGCGTCCGGAAGAGCTGCAGGTCGCCCGCGGTCATGACGGGAGTCGAGACTTCCGAGGAGTTCTGCGTCATGATGGAGCTGCCCGGCGTGAGGGCATCGCCGTCGCTGTGCAGGGTACCGGGAATATAGGTGAAGTCGCCGTTGTTCCAGTACCAGTTCTCGGTGTCGATCCATCCGATGTTGAGGATGTTCGCCATGGCCGTCATCACGATCTTGGTCTTCTCGGGAATCGGCACTCCGGGATACTCATAGCCGACATTCAGCACGATATCCACGGACGTTCCGTTGCCGGGGCCGCCATAGCTGGGGATGCGCTCCACGTAGGGGCCGGGGTTGAGCCAGACCAGGTAGCTCATCAGGCCGTCGGGGCCGAGGCCATAAGCGCCGCGGATGATCAAGTCGGCGGAGTTGATATCGCTTGTTTCCACGAAGGAAATAGCGGTGCCCTTCGCCTGCGAAGTCCAGTTCGCGATGGCGTTCCGGGTGGCCGTCTTCCAGTTCGGTCCCAGTCCGTCGGGCTCGGTGGTCTTGATGAACACCTTGATCTGGCGCACTTCCGTGAGGGCCTTGACGTCGAGGAGCGAGGTCCAGTGCACCCAGCGCGTGTGCGCGCCCTTTGCGAGTCCGCCCGTGAGGGGAGCGGCGGGCGTCGTGGGTGTCGGGGTCGGAGGGGCGAGGAGGTTTTTCCCGGAGATATCGATCCCGGCGAGCATTTGCTGCTTTTTATACCGCGACATGAGGGTGTCGACCACGTCGCTCTTCAGGGCGATGCCGGTCTTGCGGAGGGGCTTGTTGCGGAGGGCGGAGAGCCGCGCCATGAGGTCGGCGATCCGGGGGGAGACGACGTAGGACGTGTCATGGCTCACGGAATCCACGTAGATGCTGATGTCGCTCTGTAGAAAGCCCAGAATCTTTACCAGGAACTCCAGGCGGGGGTTGACCGCCACCGAAGCGGGCGCTTGCTGCAAGGTGACCGTTTCGGCGGGCGCGGTGCCCGCATCCTGCATGCAGGACACGAACAGGCCGGCCGCAAAAATTGCGGGCAACACAAGACGCAGCACATGTTTGGACACGTTCGACATGGCGATACTCCTGACGTGAAAAGCCACCGTTATTTTCCGAATGAAGGAAGATTTCGGTCTAGACTAATTGGCATTAACCTGCGTCAAATAGTAACGAATCTTGCACTAATGAGGTGGCAATTTCGGCCTTCTCATGCATTTCTTTACACAGTTACGAATCAAAGGTCATGTTAAAAATGATATTAATTTTTCATTTAATAGAAAAAAAATACATAAAAATGTTTCAAGTGGCGGAATTTCGAGCCAGTTGTAACCCGTCAAATTTTCGTAATATCTTGAATTCCCAATGGGTGCGGCTGGGCCCTCCCTAAATATGCGCTTTTTGGGCCACCACGAATTTTAGGTAGCCGCCTTCCGGGAAAGAGAAGCGGTACGGGTGATCCGGAGGCTGACCACGCCACTCCAACATTTTTAGGCTACACCCCGCCCTGACCCCGCTTTCGTGCAGGATTTTCTGGAAAGTCAGGGGGTCGACATGGGAGGTGCAGGAGGCGCTGATCAGCAGCCCGCCCTGGGGAAGGGCCTTGAGCGCCCGGGTATTCAAGCCGGTGTATGCCTTGATGGCGTTTTTCAGCTGGCTGCGGTTTTTCGCCATCGAGGGAGGATCCAGGAGGATGGCGTCGAACTCTCCGTCTTTCAGGGAGGACAGGGCTTCGAAGGCGTCCTCGACGCGGTAATCCCCGTCGCCGAAGGCGAAGCCGTTGGCTTCCATGTTGCGCCGGCACGTCGCCATCGCGGGCGCCGACGCGTCGAGGCTCGCGACCCGCTTCGCGCCGCCCGCGGCGGCGTACACCGAGAAGCCGCCGGTGTAGCAGAACACGTTCAGGAGCGAGCGCCCCTTCGCCCACTGTTTGACGGAGAGCCGGTTCTCGCGCTGGTCGAGGAAGAACCCCGTCTTTTGGCCCTTGAGCATGTCCGCGAAGAAGAGGTGACCGTGCTCCCGGAATTCGACCGCGCCGTCGCCGTGTCCATGCAGCACGCCCACGGGTTGGTCGGCGAGCCCTTCCTGCTTGCGCACGGCGAGGTCGCTGCGCTCGATGACCGAAGAGGGAGCATGCACCTGCACCAAGGCCTCGAGCACCTCGCTCCGCAGCCTGTCCATGCCCGCGGTATGGAGCTGCATCACCAGGTTGCCCGCATAATGGTCGACCACGAGGCCCGGGCATCCGTCCGCTTCGCCGAACACCGCGCGCCACGCGGTGGTGTCGGGCGTGATGTAGCCGGCGCGCTCCTCGCGGAGCCGGGCGAAGCGGCGCGCGAAGAAGCCGGCGTCGATGCTTTCGTCCTGGCGGGAGAGCAGGCGCACGGCGATGTCGGTGCGCGAGTTGTAGTAGCCGGTGCCCATGATCTCCTCGCCGCAGGCGAGGCTCACGAGCGCGCCGTCGGGCACGTCGGGGCGCTCGAGCAAGGCGCCGGAGAAAATCCAGGGATGACCTGCGAGGACGCTCTTGCGCCTCTCGGGACGAAGTCGGGCGATGGGGTAGCGAGGCATGGGGACCCAAAGGTAGCCGCAAGCGCTGAAAGCCCGGGCAAGGTCCCGCCGGGCGCGATATATTCGTGCCGATGCCACGACTCAGCACCAGCGCCTTTCGGTTCGCGTTCCTGGCCTTGTGTTCAGTGCCGCTCGTCGCGCTCGCGCAGGATCCTGCGAACACGCAGTACACGGCCAAAGTATTGATGCGGAACCTGTTCAACCCCACCAGCATCACCTTCCTCCCCGACGGTCGGCTGTATGTGACCCAGAAGAACGGGGTGATCCGGCTCATCAAGCCGTCCACCGGCGACACGTCCACCGCGGCCACGTTGCCCACGGCGAACGTCCGTGAGGACGGCCTGCACAGCCTCGTGCTCGATCCGGATTTCGCCGTGAACCGGCGCGTGTATGTCCTCATGTCGGAACGCTCGTCCGGCGACACGGCGCTCGTGGTGGCGCGCTATGCGACCGACTCCGCCAGCGGGGCCCTGCTCACGGGGACTCGCGCGACATTGCTGAAAATTCCCTACACCCTCAACTCCGGCACCGCCGAGCACAACACGGGCATGATCGCCTTCGGTCCGGGCGGCAACCTGTACATCGCGCTGGCCGACAATACGCAGAACATCTTCAGCGG
Organism: Fibrobacteria bacterium; assembly: GCA_036263275.1. Taxonomy (GTDB): domain Bacteria; phylum Fibrobacterota; class Fibrobacteria; order UBA11236; family UBA11236; genus UBA11236. Next base: position 5,733 of record DATAHJ010000062.1, read on the forward strand.
CACGGGGGCGGGGTACGCCCCGCGGGACACGGCGCGCCCGCTGTATGACGCGCGGCGCAGTGCCGCCAACACCAACGACCTGCGCGGCAAGATCCTGCGCATCCATCCCGAGGAGAACGGGACGTATTCGATCCCCGCGGGCAATCTCAAGGACTCGATCAATCTCCCGGCGTTCAACCCCAATTGGAACGGGAGCGAGGACGACCTCGCCAAGGTGCGCCCGGAAATCTTCGTGATGGGGCTGCGCCATCCCTTCCGCATGACCATCGATCCGGCCACGGGCTGGCTTTACTGGGCGGAACCGGGTCCCAACGCGTCGGCCGACAACGCGTCGCAGGGCCCCCGGGGTTACGAGGTCATCAGCATGGCGAAGGGCCCGGGCAACTACGGCTGGCCCTTTTGCCGGGCCAATCCCACGGCGATCCAGAAGCCGGGCGGCGTGACGACACCTTATTTCTGTTACACCGAGTACAATTATTCGGGATCCGGAACGGCGGGCGCCATGTTCAACCCGAACGCCCTGCGCAACAAGTCGAAGAACAACACGGGCATCGTGAACCTGCCGCCCATGCGCCCTGCGATGGCGTGGTACCCGTACAATTCAACCGGCACGCTTTTCCCGCAATTCGGCAACGGCAGCTCCAACACGGGCATGTTGGGGCCGGTCTATCACTACGATCCCTCGCTTTCGGCCGCGCGGCTTCCGTCCGTTTTCGACGACCATCTTTTCCTCGTGGAGTGGGGGCGCAACCTGCTGTTCGTGGCCGGCCTGGATTCGGCCGGCGGCATGAAGGACATCCGGGCGTTTCGCGACGTGGGTGGCGCGCGCGACAGCGTCGTCAACGGGCCCATCGACATCAAGGTGGGGCCTGACGGCGCATTGTACTTCCTGAACTGGGGCAACTCGACCTACCCGGCCAACTCCAACGCGATCGGCTCCTTGAGCCGCCTGGCCTACATCGGCACGCATGTTCCGGTCATGATGGTTCCGGCGAGGCGGGGCGGACTCCTTGGAGACCGCCTCTTCGTCGCGGGGCCGGGTGTCGCCCTTGCGTTGCCGCCGCGCGCCCTGGGGGCCGAGCTGTATTCGTTGCGCGGCGAGCGCCTTTGGAGCTGGCATCCCGCCGAGGGCGGCGAGCGGCGGACGCTTTTGCCCGCGTCCGTGCCGCGCGGGGTGGCGCAGTTGCGTTTCCTGAGGCGTTGAGCGCCCGTAAAGGTGGTTCTTTCCGCCGTTTTTTGGGAACTTATCCTCTTAAAGAGCTATTTTTCATGCTCCCGGTGTTCTCCGGGAATGCAGACAGGAGAGGGTTCGTGGGCCAGTCGATGGTGAGCATGATGCGCGCGGCGGCGGCTCCGGCGCTACTTTCGGTTCTTTGCGCGGTGACGACTTCGGCGGCCGAGGATCAAGTCGGACAAGCGGCGCCATCCGCGCAGGTCGAGCAGGCCCCGGCCCCTGCGGTGGATACGGCGCCGAAGGCCGTGGTTCCGCCCCCTTCCATTTCCGCGCTCGCGGCACAGGCCGCGGCCCCTTCGCCCCAAAACTCCGTCTTCTACGATCATCCCCTCATGCTGCGCCAGTACGGCTACGGCGTGCTGGCGGGTTCGCTGGCGGGAGCCCTCGGCTTCTACATCGGCAACGCCTTCGAAGGCGCGATTTTCGGTTCCGACGCGCACAAGGGTTACCTCAGCTTCACGGGCATTCGTTACGAGCACAAGCGCGGGCCCTTCTGGGGCGGCGGCGCGGGCATGCTCTTCGGCAGCTCCTTGGCGGTGTTTTTCGTCGGCGAATCCGACGAGGAGCCCGGAAGCGTGCTCCTGACCGTCGCGGGCGGGGCGCTGACCACCGCCGCGGCGGTGATGCTGGCCGACGCGGCCGGCGTGCAGAAGGATCGCGGCATGCTGGCCTTCGCGCCCCTCATCGCCCTGCCGCCGATCGGCGCCGTGGGCGGTTATCACGTGTCGCGCTGGTTCTATGACCGCAAGCGCCGCAGTGTCACGGAATCCGCGCAGGCGGACGGTCCCGCGCTCCACGCGCCGCGCTTCGGCTTCGTCCCCGGGGCCGCGGGCGAGTCCGGCTGGCGTCTCGATGCCCTCAACCTGACGTTCTGATCCCATGCGCGCCTTGCGGGCTTTTCTCTGTGTCGTCGCAGCCTTCTCCGTCGCCTCCGCGGCGGCGCGCGACCGGGAAAGCGTGCTGTCCCGCCTGCAGACGCGCAGCCTTTACGCCTGGCATTATGCGCCCCAGCCGCTTGACGACGCCCTCTCGAAGCGCATCTTCGACCTCTACCTGAAGCGCCTCGATCCGCAGAAGCGTTTCCTGTTGCGCTCCGACGTCGACTCGCTCGCGCGCCTCCGCGACAAGATCGACGACCAGCTTCGCACGGGCGACTTCGCCTTCGTCGACGCGGCCAACGCGCTGCTGACCAGGCGCGTGGCCGAGGCGCGCACCCTGTCGCGCGATTTGATCCGCGGCGGCCTCGACCTCTCGATTCCGGATTCCATCGGGCTCGACGCGCGCAAGTACGGCTTTCCCGCCGATGCCAAGGAGCGGCGCAAGCACTGGACGCGTCTCCTCAAGCTGCAGCTGCTCGCGCGCATCGAGGGCGAGGATCGCGACGACGACGACGAAAAGGATGCCAAGGCCGGGAAGCCTTCTCGCCCCATCGCGCGGCCGGACAGCGCCGCGCTGGAGGCGGCGCGCGCCTACGTGGAGCGCAGCCTCCAGCGCAGCTTCGCGCGCATGGAGCGCGAGAACCGCTCCGAGCGGGTCGCCCTGTTCCTGGGCGCGGTGGCCAACGCGTTCGACCCGCACACGGCCTACCTCGAGCCCGAGGGGCGCGAGGAATTCAACATGGCCATGAGCGGCAAGCTCGAGGGCATCGGCGCCACGCTGCGCGAGGACGACGGATACATCCGCGTGGTGGCCATCATTCCCGGCAGCGCCTCGTGGCGCCAGCGCGAACTCAAGGCCGAGGACCGCATCCTGAAGGTGGCGCAGGGATCCGACGAGCCGGTCGACCTCTCCGACGCGAGCGTGCAGGAGGCCGTGCGCCTCATTCGCGGACCCAAGGGCACCGAGGTGCGCCTCACCGTCCGCAAGCCCGACGGGCGCATCAAGGTCATTCCCATCACCCGCGACGTGGTGGTGGTCGAGGAGAGCTACGCGAAGTCGGCCGTGCTGGAGGCGCCGGGAAGCGGGGTCAAGGTCGGGTACATCTCGCTGCCGTCCTTTTACCATGATTTCCAGTCCGCCCGCGGACGCAGCAGCGCCGCCGACGTTCGCCGCGAGTTGGAGCGCCTCAAGGCGCAGGGCGCGGGCGCCATCGTGCTCGACCTGCGCAACAACGGGGGCGGCTCGCTCGACGACGCGGTGAAGATGTCGGGCCTCTTCCTGCCTTGGGGTCCGATGGTCCAGGTGCGGGATCGGGAGGGCGCCGCAAACGTGCTGGAAGACACGGACCCCGGCGTGGTCTTCGACGGCCCCTTGGCCGTGCTCGTGAATACCTTCAGCGCTTCCGCCTCGGAGATCATGGCCGCGGCCATGCAGGATTACGGCCGCGCCGTGATCATCGGGACGGACACGACTTTCGGCAAGGGCACCGTCCAGACGCTGATCGACTTCGACAACCTCGCGGCCCCGTCGGATGCTTCCTTCAAGCCGCTCGGCACGCTCAAGCTCACGATCCAGAAATTCTACCGCGTCAACGGCGGCTCGACGCAGTTCCGCGGCGTGGTGCCCGACATCCTCATCCCCGACGGCTACACGCAGCTCGACATGGGGGAGAAAAGCCAGGACTACCCGCTGCCGTGGGACACGGCCCGTCCGCTTCGCATTCAACGGTGGTCCTCGCCGCCTCCGCTCGCCGACCTGCAGGCCAGGAGCCGCGCCCGCGTCGACCACAATGCCTTCTTCAAGCGGCTCGACACGACGCTGCGCGCGCGACAGGCCCGCCGCGGCAACGACCAGGCGCTGCTTTCGCTCGATCGCTACCTCGCCGATCGCGAGCGCTCGCGGCTCGAGGGCGACACGCTGGAGGCTTTGCAGAAGCTTTCCACCGGACTGACCGCCACGCCGCTGGCGTCGCTGAACGCGGCCATCGCGGCCGATTCTCTGGAGAAGGAAAAGGCGCGCGAGTGGAAGGAACAGCTTTCCAAGGACTCCTACCTGCGAGAAGCCGTGGACGTTCTGGGAGACTGGGCGAAGAAATAACCCCTGCCTACGCGCGGGCCTTCGGATACGACCAGTTGTATTGCTCCGGCGCCCGCGAAAGCGCCTCCTCCATCAGGTTCTTCATCGTTTCCTTCACCGACCGGGAAGGAATCGTGTCATAGCGGAACACGATCCCGTCCTTTTCCAGGCGAGTGGAGACGGCGAGGACCTCCGGATTTTTCCCCGACACCCAGGCAATGAGGCGGCCCGGCCAGGGCAGCTTCACGGTTCCTCCAAACAAAGCCAGCCATTCCTCCGGCTCGCCGGGAACCTGGTCGACCATTATCGCGAGAACCCCTCCGTCCCGCGCCCAGTCGCGCAACGCATTCGCCTCGCCGGGCCGCACGACGCGAACTCCGCCGCGTTGCCTTTTACGGGCCATCCATTCCGCCAAGGCGGGAGCGAAGGCCGAGGCCGTCATCACGAAAAAGGGACGACCGCTCGCGGATCTCGCGGGAATTTCGTGGAGCAGTTCGACGGGGCCCTGATGCCAGCCGAGAAGGAGGACAGGTTTCCCGGACGACAAAGCGCCCGCGAAGAAGCCCCCCTCCTCGATCTTGATGTTCGCGTTGCCTTGCCTTGCGGAAGTGGAGCGCACGGAGAGAAGCGCCAGCCGCAGGCGCAAGCGGTAGTATACGAATGGATCGACGGCAGGGCGCAGGTTCCGCAACTTCGATCGCGTGCGAAGGCGGAATGGAACGTACGGCGGAAGGAGCGCGTTCCCTGCGGCATATGCGATTCCAAGGGGCAGGCGCCCGAGGATGTCGAGGACGCCCACGGCGAGAAAGCCGAAGGTGGCTTGCACGCGCTTGTTCATGACGCTCAGGCCCAAATCAGCTTGCGGGCCTCGTCGCGATGGAATGAACCCGGCTTGAGTCCTTCGCCGGCATACGAGACGATGGGGGAGACCTCGACCTCCATGCCCTTCAGGGTCGCTTCGGGAATGCCGGCGGCAACCGCCCAGCTGCGATGCAAGTCGAGGATCATGCGGCGCGCGGTGGCGGGGCTGTCCGCACCGTCACGATTCTTCACGGGGGCGAACTCGGCGGCGCGCTCCACGTCGAGCACGGCCATTGCCCGCGCGCGCGGAAAGAGGTCGAACATGAACAGCTCGAACTTCCAGGCGTTGGGAGCGTCCGGCGTCACGGCCTTTCCCTGCGCATCGACATGGGGGATTTTCTTGTGCGCGACATGGTAGGGAAGGTCGGCATCCGCATGCAATTCGAGAAAATCGCGGCGGAATAGGTGCACGGCGATGTTGGCGGAGCCATAGAGCAGGCCTTCGGTGTCGCGCGCGGCGCACATTTCAGGGCTCATCTCGCTGTACTCGATCACGGACGGGCGCTCGTCGCGCAGGCAGAAGACGCCCACGCGTTCCTCCGGGGAAGCCTTGGTCACGGCCTTGCTGGCGGCCTGCCGCTTCGATCCAATGGCGAAGCCGAGGAAGTCGGGATCACACACGCGAACGAGGGCGTTGTCGACGCTGTAGGTGAATACCCAGTATACGCCGCGGTCGCGCATGTCGGCGAGCGCGCCGCTCTGCTTGAGCGCCGGGAAGCATCCGCCGTTGCCGTTGGGCCCCAAGGAGATTTTCCCCTTTTCCGAGAGAAGGATCTTGCCCTCGCCATCGACAAGCGGGAGCTCGGCTTGGGGGAAGAACAGGACCTCCGTTTTATTGAGGCCGAAGAAGGAATGCTCGCGGAAGAATCCCACGGTCGCGTCGTGGTTTTCGCGGCTGGTCATGATGTACCAAGGCACGGGACGTCCGGCCATTCTCTCCAAGCGACGAAGGCGTTCGGCCTGCAACTGGAACAGGGATTTGCCCGAGGGCAGTCCGATGTCGAAGGCGCCCTTGGGACCGTCGTGGCCGAGGCGAGTGCCTTGGCCTCCCGCCACGAGAAAAGCGGCGCAGCGGCCTTGGCGCAAGGCCTCCATGCCGATCAAGCCCATTTCGGAAAGCGCGTCCTCGGAGGGTTTTTCTCCCCGTAACGGTTCGATCGTCTCTTGGCTTGAGGAACCCGCAGCGCCGGAAGCAGGCACGGGATTTTTCACAAGGTCGGCGTATAGCTTCGCTACAAGATCGAAGTCCAACGCGTCGATGTCGGCAAGCAGCGATGCGCGTTGGACTTCGTCAAGCTCGTCCCAGAAGCGCAGCAGGTGGGACTGGCCGTGGCGGGCGAGGAGGGGGAGTGCTTCTTCGTAGGTCATGGGGCGTTTGAATTACGAATTACGAGTTACGAATTGAACACAAAACCCCGGAAGCTCGAGCGGTGTTCAATTCGTAACTCGTAATTCGTAACTCGTAATTCCTTTCAGCGGAGCTTGAAGAAGACCAGCAGGCCGAAGATGAGCGCGAGGATCGAGACGAGGTGGAAGCGCCAGATCAGCTTGGAGTTGAGCGCCTGCGGGGTGGGGAAGCGGTCCTTCCACTTGAACTGGTAATGGTGGTGCAGCGGGGCGCGGAGGAAGATGCGTCGCCCCTGTTTTTCGGGCGAGAGGTTGCGCGTGATCTTGAACCCGCTGATCTGCAGCACCACGGAGGCCATCTCGAGCACAAGCACCAGGCCGACAAGCGGAAGGAAGAGCTCGATCTTGAGCAGCACGAACATCACGCCCACGGCGCCGCCGAGTCCGATGGCCCCGGCATCGCCCATATAAACTTCCGCGGGCGGGCTGTTGTACCAGAGGTAGGCGAGCAGGCCGCCCACCATGGCCCCGCAGATCGGGGCCAGCTCGTCGCCCCCGGGAAGGTGGGGGATGAGGAAGTACTTGGCGAAGATGGCGTTGCCCGAGATATAGGCCACCACGCCGGCGAAGAGGGTGGTGGTGATGAGCGGGACGCTCACGAGCGAATCCATCCCGTCGGTGAAGTTCGCCCCGTTGGCGGTGGAAGCGATCACGAGGCAGATCAGCGCGATGAAGGCCCAGTTGGGGAGGTGCGGGAACCAGAGCTCGGGCTTGATGAAGGGCAAGGTCACGTGGCCGGAGAGCCCGGGGATGAACTTGTAGGCGAAGACGGCGACGGCCAGCGAGAACAGGAAATACAAGGCGAGCCGCAGCCGCGCGGAGATGCCGTCGGCTTTTTCCTGGTAGTCGGCGCGCGTGATCTTGCCCTGCGCCACGAGGCGCTTGTTGCGCACCTTCATGAGGTCGTCCACGCCCCCGATGACGGCGTAGGCGGTCAGGATGACGAGGGTGGAGATGGAGTAGGCGTTCCAGCGGGAGAAGGCGAGGCCGGCGGCGATCACCGCCGCCACGACGAGCATGCCTCCGAGGATGGGGGGCGGGGGCGCCTTGCCCTGCTCGAAGTCGGAGGTGGCGTCCATGCGCCGGAGGAAGGCGATGAAGCGCGGCATCAGCAGGAAGACGATGAGCGCGGCGAACAGCGACGCCGCTCCGGCGCGGAACAGGCGGTCCTGGAAGAGCCGGATGCCCGTGAGGTCGTAGAGGAGGAGGGATAGCATGTCAGCCTCCGGTCGGCGCGGCGCGCCGGCGCGTCTTGATTTCCGAGTACAGGTCGCGGAGGCTGTCCTCCAGCGAGATCATGGGTTTCCAGCCGGTGAGGTCCATGAACTTCTCGGGCGATCCCGCCAGCAGCGGGATGTCGACGGCCCGTTCCAGCGCGGGGTCGATGCGGATCTCGATGGGGCAGCCCGAGAGTTGGATGAGGAATTGCACGAGGTCGCGGATCGTGCGCACCTTGCCGGAGCAAACGTTGTAGCTCTCGCCGGCGGCCCCGCGCTTCATCAGCAGCGCCATGGCGCGGGCCATGTCGCGCACGTCGAGGTAATCGCGCGACACGTCGAGGTTTCCGGTGTAGATGACGGTCTCCCCGTCGTTCAGCTCGGTGGACGCGATCTGCGAGGCGATCGAGGAGAGCACGAATTTCTCGGGCTGGTGCGGTCCGGTGACGCTGAAGGGGCGGGCCACCACGACCTCCATGCCGTGCGCGAGGAAGAACTGGCGTCCCAGGAGTTCGCAGGACGCCTGCGCCGCGGCGTAGGGCGTGAAGGGCATGAAGCGGTCCGTCTCCCGGTGCAGGACGTCCATCGACCCCTTGCGGCCCCCGTAGATCTCGGCCGAGGAGGCGAACACCACGCGCGCCTTGGGCGAGGCGTGCCGCAGGCCCTCAAGCAGGTTGTAGGTGGCCGAGGTGAAGAACTGGAAGAGCGCGGAGGGCTTCATGCCGGGCATGCCCAGCGAAAACTCCTGCGAGAGGAGGTGATAGGCCTCCTCCGGCTTCCAGGTGTGGAGCAGCGTGAGGATCTGCTTGTAGTCGGTGAGGTCGGCGGAGACGTAGGTGACGTGGGGCAGGCGCAGGCGCTCGGGGACGGGTTCGGAGGACAGCGCGATCAGGGTGCCGTCGTCGTGGGGAAGCAGGTGAAGGAGATGGTAGCCGAGCGTGCTGTTGCACCCCGTGACCAGGATGTTCACGCGGCGCCTCCGTACGGAATGACGGAAGCGAACGCGGCCATGACATCGTCCTTGGGCGGGTTCGCCACGGATTCGACCGCGCCGATGGCGCGAGGGAGGATGAACACGCGACGGCCCTTGTCGGCTTTTTTGTCCCGGCCCGTCGCGTCCCACGCCGCCTCGGCGTCGAAGCGCCCCGTGAAGTGGCGGGGGAATTCGAGCGCGTCGAGCAGCGCGTCGTGGCGCGCTCGCTCGGCTTCCGTCCACAGGCCGAGCCGCGCGGAAAGGCGGGCCGCGCAGCGCATGCCCAACGCGACGGCAAGTCCGTGGGGCAGGTCCTTGTAGCCCGCGAGGAATTCGAAGGCGTGGCCGAAGGTGTGGCCGTAGTTCAGGATGGCGCGGCCGCCTTCGCCCATCTCGCGCTCGTCGTCTCCCACCACCGCCGCCTTGATGGCGCACGAAGTGCGGATGATGTGCTCCAGCGCCGCAGGCTCGCGCGCGAGCACGGCCGCGGCGTTTTGCTCAAGGTAGGTGAACAGCTCGGGGTCCTTGATCACCGCGTACTTGGCGACCTCGGCGAGTCCCGCGAGGTATTCCTCGCGGGGAAGCGTCGACAGCGCCGCGAGGCTGATGATCACCGCGCGCGGCTGGTGGAACGCCCCGATCATGTTCTTGCCGAGGGGATGGTTGACCCCGGTCTTTCCGCCCACGCTGGAATCCACCATGGCCAGGAGCGTCGTCGGCACCTGGACGAAATCCGCGCCGCGCATGAAGATGGCCGCGGCGAAACCCGCCATGTCGCCCGTGACCCCGCCGCCGAAGGCGAAAAGCACGGTCTTGCGGGAGCAGCCCTTGCGCAGCATCCACGTGATCAGCTTTTGCACCGAGGACATCGTCTTCTCGGGCTCGCCGCCGCGCCAGTAGAATCCCGGCGCGTTGCGGAGCGAGTGCCGCAGGCGATCGAGCATGGGTCCTTGCGCGGCCTTCACGGCCTGGTCGGAAACGATCACGGCATGGCGCGAGCCGCCGGCCTTCTCGGCGATGGCACCCGCGTGGTCGGAGAGATCCTCGCCGATATAGATGGGGTAGCGGCGCGCGCCCAGCTCGACCCAAAGCGGCTCGAGCTCTTCCACCTGAAGCCGCTGGATGATGCGGCGCGTGAGCACGTGGTGCGGCACGTCGTCACCGGATTCAAACTGGAAGTCGGCGAGCTCGTACACGGGCTTGCGATCGGCCAGCATCGCCTTGATCCTGGCGAGCTTGGCGTCGTCGTCGAGCCCGGCGAGGAGGGGGCGTGAATCCTTCTTGCGGTTGGCGCGCTCGAGGATGACCTCGGGCGCGGCATACAGGTTCACGATCGCGCCGTGGCGACGCGCCAGTTCCAGCGAGGCGGGGTTCAGCAGCGTGCCGCCGCCGAGCGCGGCGACGATGGGTCCGGCCTCGCAGATCTCGCGCAGCGCGGCGGCCTCCAGCTCCCGGAAGCCCACTTCTCCCCGCTCTGCGAAGATCTCGGGAATGCTTTTGCCCGCGCGCTCCTCGATCAGCTTGTCGGTGTCGTAAAATTTCCAACCCAGGGAGGCGGCCGTGAGCGAACCGATGCGGCTTTTGCCCGTGGCCATGAAGCCGGTGAAGAAGATGCTGCGGGTGAGGGGGATTTTCATGCGATAGTCCCGGCAGCAGCCCGGGCAGATTGGTGGTGGCGGATTCCTTCGAGGAAAACCGCCGGTCCGGGGTTCTTCCCGGTCCACGCTTCGAAGGATGCGAGGCCCTGGTGCACGAGCATGCCGAGGCCCCCCAGCGTGCGGCAGCCGCGTTCGCGGGCATGGCGCAGCAGCAAGGTTTCCTCAGGATTGTAGACGATGTCGTAGACGACTTGGCCGGAAGAAAGCTTTTCGGCCGGAAGCGGCGAAGCATCCACGTTGGGATGCATGCCGATCGGCGTCGTGTTGACGACGATGTCGATGCCTTCTCCGGAGGCCGGATACTCGTCGAACCCGACGCCTTCCACGATCTTCGCGCCTGTCATCTTGCGGATTTCCTCGATGAGGGCGAGGGACTTTTCGCGATCGCGCGCGACGAGCAGGATCCGCCTTGGCTTCGCCATCATGGCCAGCGTGAACAAGACGGTGCGCGCCGAGCCGCCGTTGCCCAGGATGGCGACGGACTTGCGGCCGAAATCGTGCCCGGCTTCCCGGAAGGCGTTTAGGAATCCGACCGGATCGGTCGTGTCGCCGAAAAGCTTTCCGCCCCGGTTCACGATGGTGTTCACGACCCCCATTTTCTCGGAGCGGCCCGAACGCTCGTCGACCAGGGAGTACGCCCCCTGCTTGTGCGGCAAGGTCACGTTGGCCCCGAGGTATTTCGGATCGCGCAGCTTGTCGATCGCCGCCGCGAGCTCATCCGGTGGAGTCGGCATGAGCACATACCGGGCGTCGACGCCGAGGCGCTCGAATCCCGCGTTGTGCATGGCGGGGGAAAGCGAATGGGAAACCGGGTAGCCGAGCAATCCGACGATGCGTGTGGTGTCGCGGATTTCCATGGTCAAGGTCGGCTTTGGGTCCCTGAAGAGGTTGAATAATCCCGGAAATTGTACTGCGCCGAAAGGTAATAACGGCCCCTGAAAAGGCGTTATCCCGCGGAGAAACCATCGATCCCTTGTTCCGGCCCGGCATGCGCCAGGCCTTCTTCCCAAGCCGCCATGTCGCAGGCCGCGCGCAGGCGCTCGCGCAAGTCGTCCATGCCCATCTTTTTCTCCGCGGAGACGAAGACGGCTTCCGGGTTCTGGACTCGGAGCGCCTCGATCCGTTCCGGCTCGAGGAGGTCGCACTTGTTGAAGACGACGAGGCGCGGCGTCTCGGTGATGCCCAGCTCCTCGAGGATGCGGGCGGTGATCTCCATCTGCTCCTCGAAGTCGGAGGACGAGGCATCCACCACATGAAGGATGAAGGTGGCTTGGGCCGCCGCGCTCAGGGTGCTCTTGAAGGAGGAGACGAGGCCGTGCGGCAGCTTGCGGATGAAGCCCACGGTGTCCGAGATCACGGCCTTCCGGTCCTTCGTCACGCCGCCGCCCAGCCAGAGCTGGCGGGTGGTGGGGTCGAGCGTGGCGAAGAGGCGGTCGGCGGCTTCCACGCCGGCGTGCGTCAGCGCGTTCATCAGGGTCGACTTGCCCGCGTTGGTGTAGCCCACCAGCGCGGCATGGAAGGTGGGGCGACGGCGCTCGCGCTGCGCGGTGCGCAGGCTCTCGAGCTTGTCGAGCTTCTTGCGCAGGTCGGCCACGCGCTTGCGCACCGCGCGACGGTCCGTCTCGAGCTGCGTTTCGCCGGGGCCGCGCAGGCCGATGCTGCCGCCTGCCTGGCGCGAAAGGTGGGTCCACGCGCGCGTGAGCCGTGGGAGCATGTACTCCAACTGGGCCATCTCCACCTGGATGCGCGACTCCGCGGTGCGCGCGTGCTTGGCGAAGATGTCGAGGATGAGGCCGCTGCGGTCGAGGATCTTGACCTTGATGAGCGCCTCGAGGTTCTTGGCCTGCGAGCCCGTGAGGTCCTCGTCGAAGATCACGAGGTCGGCCTTGTGCTCCTCGACCAGCGCGGCGACTTCCTTCGCCTTGCCTTCGCCGATCAAGGTGGACGGATCGAAGGCTTGCCGGCGCTGCATCACTTCGCCCACGATGTTCGCGCCTGCCGTGTCGGCGAGGCGCCCCAGCTCGGCCAAATGCTCGCGCGCCTGTCGGGGCGTCACGTTGCGCGTCGCGACGCCGACCAGGACGGCCTTCTCGCGACCCTTCCGGGTTTCATTCCCCACGCGTCACTCCCACTCGATCGTGCCGGGCGGCTTGTGGGTGACATCGTACAGCAAGGCGCCCGCGCCCCCGTTGGGGAGAGCCTGAAGGTCCTTCCACAGCGTGTCCAGCACGGCGAAGGGCAACTCGGCGAAGCGGGCGGTCATGGCCTCGCTGGAGGATACGGGCCTCAGCACGAAGACGGGTTTCCCGCCTTTCAGGAGGGGCAGGAGGACTACGGGCATCTGCCATACGGCAGAATAAAGATCGGCCTTTTGCAGGGCCGCGGTGCACAGGGCGTCCGCCTCGCGCAGCAGGTCCAGCGCATTCCGTTCGCATTCCCGGGCGACAGGCGCATAGGCCCCTTCGACCGCATGGGTTTCCAGCATGATGCGATTCACCGCGCGCACGCGATTCAACACCAGCGTGGCCGTCTCGTCGGCCAGTTTCCAGTCGCGCGTGCCGCGAACGAGGCCGGGATGCGCATAGGTGCGTGCGTCGCCTTGGACGCCGACGCTCTTGATCGGAAGGATCTCGCCGGAGAGTCCGCGCGCGGCGAGGATTTCCTTGATCGCCGCAGAATCCTTTTCCGCCGCCGGATCGCCTTTGCCGTCGGAGCAAAGGAGGCGCACGCCGAGGCCCGGCCCGGGGAAGGGGTGGCGATCGAGCAGCGGATCGGGAATCTCGAGCCGGCGGCCCAGTTCGCGGACCTCGTCCTTGTACAGCTCCGCCAGCGGCTCCACCACCATGCCTTGCGCCATCAGGTCGAGGATGCCCTGCACGCGGTTGTGGTGGGTCTTGATCACCGCCGCGTGCGCCGTCCCGCCGCTCTCGATGGTGTCGGGGTAGATCGTGCCCTGCGCCAGCATCCATTCGGCAGGGTTGAGGTTCAGCTCCGCGATCGCCGCGTCCTTCACCGTGAGGAAGGTCTCGCCGATGATCTTGCGCTTGGCCTCGGGTTCCAGCACTCCACGCAGGTTCGCAAGGAACGTGTCGGTTGCGTCCTTGATCTTCAGGTTGTCGAAGCCTTGGGCGTGCATGAAGTCGAGCACCGCCGCGCTCTCGCCCTTGCGCATGAGGCCGTTGTCGATGTGCAGCCCCAGGACCCGGTCCGGGCCGAGAGCCCGGTTCAGCAGCTCGAACGCCACCGTCGAATCGACGCCGCCGCTCACCAGCAAAAAGACCTTCTTGCCCTCGCACTGCTTGCGGATTTGCGCCTGCAGGGTCTGGACGTAGTAGTCCATGTTCCAGTCGAAGGCGCAGCCGCACAGCGACAGGAAATTGCGCAGGATGCGATCTCCTTCGGCGGAGTGCGTCACCTCGGGGTGGAATTGCAGGCCATAGAACTTTCGGGCATCGTCGGCCACGGCCGCATTCACGCAGTCGTCGGTCGATCCGATGGTGCGGAAGCCCGAGGCGAAGGTGGAAACCTCGTCACCGTGGCTCATCCACACGATGGAATCCGGCGAGACGTCCTTGAACAGCGGATGGTTTTGGGGGTGCAGCGCGGCGGGTCCGAACTCGTGCACGAGGCCGCGCTTGACCACGCCGCCGAGCAGGTGGTTCATCAATTGATGGCCGTAGCAGATGCCGAGCACCGGCAGGCCGAGCTCGAAAATTCCGGCGTCACAGGTGGGGGAGCCTTCGGCATACACCGACGACGGGCCGCCCGAAAAGATGACGCCCATGAAGGCCTTGAACTCTTCGGGCTTGGCGTGGGAGGGGAGGACTTCGGAGTAAACGCCCAACTGGCGGATCCGACGGGCGATGAGATGCGTATACTGCCCGCCGAAATCCACGACCGCGATTTTTTCCATGCATGAAAGGTAGCAAGGAGAGGCTCCGCATGCGTTAGATTTGAGCGTGATGCCGCGCTTCGATTTCACGTTTTTCCGGATGTCGCGTGCGGCGCTGCTCGCCTGCCTGCTGCTCCCCGCCACCGGTTGCGCCGAGCCCCGCCGGGCCGGGATGAGCGACTCGTCCACCGTCGATCCCAAGGATTATCGCGCGGCCTGGGACGAGGCGATAGAGGCCTACGGCAAGGGGCGTTATCTCCGGGCCGCAAGCCTTTTCGAGAAGTTGACGGAGGGGGATTCTCTGGCATCCTTGTATCGTTCGAGCCTGACGGCGTCAGCGCGCCTGCGCGCGGGCGACACCGCCGGCGCGGACAGGGTGGTCGCGTCGGCCTTGGCGATTCCCTTCGTCGCGACGGATTCGGTGTGGGCGGGGTATTTCCATCGGATGCGGATGCGCACCCTTTCCGGCCTTCCGCCCGCGGCGCGGCGAGACTACCTGCGCGTCGCCTTGCGCACCCCGATTTCCTTCGTCGATCGCGTGGCGACGCTCTACCGGCTGTTGGACATGGATACCAGCCTCGTGGTCCGGGGCGAGCGCCTCGAATATTTGCGGCGGTTGACGACCGCCACGCCGGACGCGCGCCTCGACGCGGCATATCGCCGCGGGCTGGCGCTGTTCACGGCGGACACGACGCGCGAAACCCAACGTCTCTTCCTGGACCTGGAGGAAAGGCTCTCGCTTTGGAGCGCCGCCATCGCGCGCGGCGAGCAGCTTTCGGCCCTGACTCCCGATACCGCCCTCGCCCGTTCCCTGCAGCTCAAGATTTCGTTATGGTATTTCAATACGGGATCTTACGCAGAATCCATAAAGCGATACGAAGGCTGGTTGCTGCGGTACGGCGAGAGCTCCGAGGCCATGCTTCAAATCGCCCGCGCCTACCGGGGAATGGGTCGGGAGGAGGCTTCTCGCGACGCCTATTCGCGGCTCGTCGAACGCTTTCCGAAGGACTCGCGGGCGGCCGAGGTCCTTTGGATGCGGGCTTTCGACGACGAAATGGCCGGCCGCACCGACAGCGCGCTGGCCGGCTACGATCGCATCGCCCGCGACTTTCCGCAGCATGCGCGCTCGGGCGAGGCGATGTTCCGCGCAGGGCTCGTCCGCTTGCGCGGCGGCGATGGCGAAGGCGCGCGGGCGGCGTTCGTAAGCTTGCAGGCGGCGCGCAAGGGCAAGCTGATGGGTGCGGCGCGCTATTGGGAAGGCAAGGCGCTTGCCGGCCTCGCGCTGTCGGGCCTGCCCGCCGACACGGCGCGCGGTGCCGAGGCGGTCGCCGCCTGGTCGAGCCTGGTGCGCGAATATCCGTTCGGTCACTACGGGCACTTGGCCCGCGAGGAACTCCTGCGCCGCGGCGCCTTGCCCGACAGCCTTGCGTGGGCCATCTTGCTCAACCGCGCCGAGGGCCCGGCCGTCGCGCAATGGCTGGATGCCGCCACCCCCATGGCTTCGCCGCGTCCGGAGGGATTCGGCGAGAGCCGCTACTTGCCTGTGCGATCCTTGTTCGACCTCGGCCTCGACACCCTTGCGGTCCTGACCCTGCAGGCCCGCGCCAACGCCTCGGCGGGAGCGCTTCGGCCTTGGTATGAGGCCGCGACGAGCTGCCGCGCGGCCGGATTCGACTACGAGGCATATCGATTTGGGCAGAAGCTCGCCGACAGGCTGCCCATAGAGAAGTGGCCATCGGCGCCGGTCGCCATCCTCCGCCTTTTTTATCCGCCGTCGTATGACACCTTCATCCGTTCCGCCGCGGAACGCCACGGCGTTCCCGCGCGCCTCGCGTCGGCGCTCATCAAGCAGGAGAGCGGCTTCGATCCCAACGCGGTTTCACGCGTCGGAGCGCGCGGCCTGATGCAGCTCATGCCGGCCACCGGCGCCGAGCAGGCGCGCAAGGATGGCTATGTGGGCTTTCATGCGGATTCCCTGTTCGTGCCGTCGGTCAACGTGCGGCTCGGCGTGGCTTACTTGGGAGATTTGCTCAGGCGTCACGGAGGTGACGTTTCCTTGACCCTGGCGCATTACAACGCGGGTCCCACGGCGCTGGAGCGGTGGATGCCGCGGCTCGAGGGTCGTCCGCCCGAGGATGTCGCCGAGGATATCGGGTATGCCGAGACGCGCGACTACGTCAAGCGCGTGGGAGCCAACTGGAAAACCTATCGGGTGCTGTGGGGCGATACCTCGCGGGCTTCGGAAGGCGCGCGGTGAACGCGCGAGGATCCGCCGGCAGGGCGGGGGGGCTCGCGAAGCGGATCGATGCGCGCGTGGTGGCTCTCGGCGCGCGTGCCCTGGGCTTCCTCGAGGCGTTGGCGGCCTTTCTGCGTTTTTCCGCCGGCGTGCTCGCGGCCTTGCCGGCCGCCGCGCGTGACTTCCGCCCGGCGCGCGCGCAGTTGATCGGGATCGGAGCTTCATCGCTTCCACTCGTGGCCTTTATCTCCGTGTTCACGGGAGCCGTGGCCGCCTGGCAGGCGGCCTACAACTTCGCGGACTACGTGCCGCTGCGCTACGTCGGTTCGGCGGTGGGCAAATCGGTCATGCTCGAACTCGGCCCCGTGCTCACGGCCCTCGTGGTGGCAGGCCGTGCGGGCGCGGCCATGGCCGCCGAACTGGGCACGATGGCCGTCACCGAGCAGCTCGACGCCATGAAGGCCCTGGGACTGAACGCGCGCCGGTTGCTCTTCGCCCCGCGCGTGCTGGCCTCGATCATTGCCTTGCCGCTGCTGACGGTGTTTTCCTCCGCCATCGCCTTGCTCGGCGCCTTGGCGGTTGTCGCGATATTTCGCGACATGGCGCCCCAGACCTTCTTCTTCGGCGTTCGCCTCTTCTACGCGGACCGTGACCTGATCGCGGGATTGGCCAAGGCCGCCGTTTTCGGCGGCTGGATTGGTCTCTTCGGATGCTGGTTCGGGGCCTCCAGCGCCCGCGGCGCGGAAGGGGTGGGAAAGGCCGCCATGTCGGCGGTGGTCTTCGCCGACCTCGCCATCCTCATCAGCGGGTTCGTTCTGTCTAAATTGCTTCTGGCATGATCCAGAGAACACTGACACGCATGGAACAGCGGAGCGACTTCGTGCAGTCGCTTCGCGACGCGTTCGCCCAGCCCGATCCCGCGACCCGCAATCGCGAGGTCAAGGAGACCCTTCAGCGCCAGCGCGAGAAAATCCGCCGCATCAACCGCGACGGCTCCTCGGGCGCCGACACGGTGCGCTTCATCAGCGAGATGGTGGACTCCCTGCTGCGCGTGATGTGGGAGTCGCTGGAGGTTGCCATTCCCG
>DATAHJ010000063.1:0-1623 GCA_036263275.1 Fibrobacteria bacterium
TCCCAAACCCATTCGTTGACGCCGGGATGTTCGCCGGAAAAATTTCCGGTGCTCGCCCGGCTCGGTCGCGGGAAAGCAGAGATAAAGGCCCTTCGGGCCATTTTGATATTAGGCAGCCCGCGACGCTCGCCTAAGCTCCGCGCCGGAAAATTTTTCCGACTCCGCCCGGCGTGAAGCTTAGGTCTCAGAAAGAGTCCGGCGAAAAGCGGTCGGCACATATCCGCGCACGGAGCCCCGCAGCGTTCGTGTCACGGATTCGGGGCTCCATGCCTGTCGGTTAAGCAGCGGCGGACGTTCACGAACGCGAGGAGCGAGTACGCGGATTGTCCGGCCGCGTCGAAGAATCAAAACGCCTAAAGCTCTTTAAGAATCAATTTCTCCAACGTCTCCGGGGGATACAGACCTTCGAGCCTCGCCTTGACGACGCCGTCGCGGCCGACGAGGAAGGAGGTCGGCAGCGCGCGCAGGCCCCCGAACGCCTCCTCCGCCTTCCCGTCCACTTCCACCAGCACCGGATAGTTCATCTCGAACTGCTCCATCAACGTGGGCGCGGTGTTGCCCTCCGGATCGTCGATGTTGATGGCCATCACGCGAAAGCCGCGGGGGGCGAAGCGCTTCTGGAAGTCCTTCAGCTGCGGGATCTCCTCGATGCAGGGGACGCACCAGGTGGCCCAGAACACCACGAGGGTCACCTTGCCGTCGTTGGGGCCGATGGTGACGGAGTCGCCGGAATAAGTCTTGAGCGTGACGGGATGGATTTGGTTCGCGGGCGCGGGCTTCTTGCAGCCGAAGAACAGGAATGCGGCGCAGAGCGCCAAGGTGAAAACGGAAAACCGGATTTTCATTTTTCCTCCACCACCCGGAAAGCATACCCCGTCTTCTTGCCCTCGCGCTGCGCCGTCTCGGCGTCCGGGTAATTGCCCGCCAGCACGCGATAGAGCGTCTTGCCCGAGGCCGTGAGGGGCACGATGCGCGCTTCGATTTTCTTCGCCGCGAGTTCCGCGCGGAAACGCTCCGCATTCTCCCGCTGCGCGAAGGCGCCCAGTTGCAGCGAGCTTCCGCCTTTTTTGAGGGGAGCGGGATCCGGCTTGGGCGGAACAGGCTCGGGACGCGGCACGACTTGCGGCATGGGCGTGGCGGCGGGCGCCGGCGTGGGGGAAGCCGCGACGCGCGGCTTCGGCTGTCCGAGCAAGCGGGCTTCGGGCGAGAGGGGATAGTCCCAGCGCAGTGAATCGTCCCAAGCCGCGGCTTCGGGCGCGGCGGGCTGCGCTTGCAGCGAAAGCAGCAGAACGCCCGCGGCTTCCTCGGGGGGGACTGTGCTGCGGGCGTCGCGGAGCGCGCGCGCTGCGGAGACGCTGTCATCCTTCGTACCGCGCGCCAACAGGATGCGGGCGCGCGCTGCGCGCGCGAGGGGCCAGTAGTAAGCGCCGCGCCCCTTCGATTCCAATGCGGTCACATAAGTTTCAGCGGTGTCGAGGTAGGCGGCGCGGTCGGGCCGCGAGCGCGCGAACTGCAGGCAGGAGTATGCCATCCAGTAGGCTGAGGCTTCAGCCCATGCGCCGCCCGGATATCTGGCGAGGTAGAGCCGGAACTGGGGGATGGCGAGGTTGTAGCGACCGGCGG
>DATAHJ010000064.1:0-2486 GCA_036263275.1 Fibrobacteria bacterium
CGAACAGCCGGTCGCCCAGGGTGGGATCGCCGGGAGTGTAGGCGTTCAACTTCGCGCGGATGCGCGTCAGCAGCGTGTCGCGATTGATGCGGAGGTGCAGGCCGCGCGCCACGCCGTGCAGCAGCGAGCGCGTCGAGGCGCTCGTGTGAACGGCCTCGTAATTGGAGGCGGGGGCGTTCAGCGATCCGGTGGAGTAGGGGACGAGCGGCGTGCCCACCGAGGCGAGGCTGTCGGCGACGTACCGCCCCAGCCAAAGCCCGCTGAGATAGCCGCGCTGCGTGGAGCCGTTACCCGTGGCCTGGGTGTAGAAGGGATACATCCCGGAATCGGAGGCCGTGAGCGGGGAGATTTCGAGATAGATGACCCACTTGCGGGTGGAATCGCCGCCATGCTCATTGCGCAGGCGGCTCCACAAGTTGGGCAGCGAGCCGGCCTGCGAGGAATCCTGCGCCACGCCGGTATCGGGATAGGCCTTCGAGGGGAACACGCGAATGGTGTCGCGGCGGCGATAGGCCGCGTTCAGCGTCGCGAAAGGCACCGGATTGGTGAGGATGCGGCGATGGAAGGCCACGAGGGAGTCGGAATATTGCCCCGAGCCGCTGTCGTTCGGCCACGAGAACGATTCGACCAGCAAATTCAGCGTGTCGCGATGGGCCGAGGAAGCGCGCAGCCAGTCGCGCCCGGCCAGTGCGCCGGAGAGGGACAGGACGCGGAGGCGCAAGTGGAGGCCCTTGACGAGGCTGTCGCGCTGGCCGGCGGTGGTCATCTGGAATCCGAGGCGGGCCTTGGCCGCATAGTCGCCGTCGCGGCCCACTACAAGGAGGGATTCGCCGAAGTGGTTGTAAGGCGTTTCAACTGGGAAGACGCTGTCGAGCGGGAGGCTGTCGAGGGTGAGGTGATAGAGGGGCGCGGACACGCGCACGCCCTCCGCCTCGAGGTAGGAAAGGCCGGTTTCGCCCGGCGTTTGACCGCACCCCGTGAGGAAAGCGGCGGGCACCGTCACGAGGAGGGTGCCCAGCAGGGCGGCACGGGCGGAACGAAGCGGGGCACGGGGCCCGGGAAGGTATGATCTCATGCGGGGGCGGGCTCGACGGTCAAAGAGGGGAGAAATATACATGGATGGCTACCTTTCGACCCCATGAAGTCTCCTTCCGCCCGCTTTCGCGGCACTCGGACGCAGTCCACGCACTCCCTCGATGAAGTCCTTTACCGCGACGCGGAGGGGGGCCTCCTTGAGGTCGAACATGACCTCGACGCCCTTCGTGAGCGTTCCGCCACCGAGTGGAAGCAGCTGTTCGAGGCCCGCAGCGGGTCCCACCAATGGCCCTACGCCTCGGGCATATGGGGAAAGAAGGAATGGGTCCTGCCGGAGATCGCCGATGAGGACATCGTCTCCCTCAACGAGGGCTGGACGAACCTGTTCTACGCCAAGCGCCTGGGCGAGCAGCTGGGGCTCAAGGATTTATGGGTGAAACTGTGTGGAAATTCACACACGGGGTCGTTCAAGGACTTGGGCATGACGGTGCTGGTGTCGCAGGTGAACCGCATGCGCAAGCTCGGCGTTCCCATCCGCGCGGTGGCCTGCGCCTCCACGGGTGACACCTCCGCCGCGCTCTCCGCCTATTGCGCGGCCGCGGGCATTCCTTCCGTCGTCTTTTTGCCCGGCGGCAAGATCAGCGTGGCCCAGCTCATCCAGCCCATCTCGAACGGCTCCATCGTGCTCTCGCTCGACACCGACTTCGACGGCTGCATGAAGATCGTGCAGGAAGTGACGCAGGACAAGTCGCTCTATCTCGCGAACTCCATGAATTCCCTCCGCATCGAGGGGCAGAAGACCATCAGCTTCGAGATCTGCCAGCAGTTCGGCTGGGAGGTTCCCGACGTCATCGTGATCCCCGGCGGCAATTTGGGCAACGTCTCCGCGCTCGGTCGCGGCTTCGACATGATGCGCGAACTCGGCCTCATCACGAAGAAGCCGCGCATCGTCGTAGCGCAGGCCGCCAACGCCAACCCCCTCTTCCAATCCTACAAGCGCGGCTTCGACAAGCTGGAGCCGGTGCAGGCGAAGAACACGGAAGCTTCGGCGATCCAGATCGGCAACCCTGTCAGCTACGACCGCGCGGTGAAGATCCTGAAGGCCTACAATGGCGAAGTCTATGAGGTGACCGAGCAGCAGCTCGCCGACGCGGCCCACCGCGCGGACCTCACCGGCCTCTATTGCGATCCGCACACGGGCGTGGCCTTGGGCGCGCTGGAACAGATGGTGGCGGCGAAGCGCGTCGACGCGAACGAACGCGTGGTGATCATTTCCACGGCGCACGGCCTGAAGTTCTCGGAGTTCAAGACCAAGTACCACGAGAAGGAATTGGCCGGCGTGCAGTCGAAGTACGCGAATCCGATCCTGTCGCTGAAGGCGGATGCGGGGTTGGTGCGGGAGGCGTTGGAGAAGAGGTTGGGGTGAAGCCGGGCTGCGACCGGCGCGATGC
>DATAHJ010000065.1:0-4886 GCA_036263275.1 Fibrobacteria bacterium
CTCCGTGAAGGAAGGCAAGATCACCCTGCAGGAGGGCAAGGAGTTCCTGGCGAACTACCGCTCGGGACTGTACGGGTACACGTATTTGGAATAAGGGGGCGGGAAGAGCGGGGGGCGATTCGTTGTTCGTTATCGCCACTCTTCGGTGCCAGTCCTTCGTCGTTGTCAGTTGTCAGTTGTCGGAAAAACGAAAAGACCTGACCTTCAGAAGCCTTTTCTGACAACTGACAACGGACAACCTCTCGTTATTTCCCCCCGTGGAACACAAGCCCGACGTCCACGGCGAGGCCGCGTTCGCGGTCGGTCGTGAACACCTCGAGATATTCCGCGCGCGCCAGCACGTTGACGCGGTAGGTGCGGAACAGCAGCACGCCCGCCTGCGCGTTGAGCGCCGGGCCGGCGTTGCGCTTGTCCGAACTTCCGGAACCGTCATCCCCGCGCAGCGCATGGAATCCCGTGCCGCCGCCCACGAAGGTGGAGAAGTCGCCGCGCCCCATCAGGTAGAAGACGTTGAGGTCGCCGCCGAACACGTGGGGCACGCCCCACACCACGTCGAGGCCCAGCGCCATGCCGTTGCGGAACTCCCACATGTTCGTCCAGGTGAAGCGGGGGATGAAGTCGTATTGGGTCTCGCTGAAATTGGACGAGGGGTTGTTGTCGTCCGCTTTCAAATAGTTGAAGCTGTTCCCGTAAGGAAAGAGATATCCCAAGGACAGCGCCGTGCTGTAGGTGCTGCGACGCCGCTTCAGCTGGTTGTCCTTCTCCTCGTACTCGGTGAGGTTGTCGAGCGAGGCCACGTCCTCCGTGGTGCTGCGGCTCGTCACGGCCTCGGCCATGCGCACCGTCACCGCCTCCATGTCCTCGACCGAAAGCACGCTGAGGCGCTGCGTGAAAGGCCTGCTTCCGTCGGCGCGCACGATGCCCGCGCTGAACAGCCAGCGGGATCCCAACCGGTAGTAATTGGAATACAGCACCTCGTCGGCGCCGGCCGCCTTGGCCGCCGAGAGGGCGCAGTCGCGGTCGCCGCAGGCGGACGCCGCGCCCGAGACCGAGAGCACCTCGGCGCGCCGGCTTTCCACCGCCTCACGGAACAGCCGGTTCACGGCGGCAAGGGTCTGCGCGTCCACGGAGCTGTCGCCCGCCACGGGCAAAAGCAGCAGGGTCTTCGCCGAGGCCTCCGGGGCCAATGCGGCGCAGAGCGCGACCGCGGCGGCGGTCGCGAAAGATTTGAGGGCATGCATGGGCGCGCCTTTCGAAAGGGAACGGAGCCTGTTCCCTAGGGAGTATTATAACCCCTCCCCGCTCCCGGGGGTACGTAAATTGACACCATGGCCGACTCCGGATTCCAAAAACTCTTCGAAATCGCCAGAGACGAGACTCCTTATCGCCTCCTGACGCGCGACTTCGTGCGCGTCGAGGCCTCCGGCGGCCGCGAATCGCTCGTGGTGGAAGCCGAAGGTTTGGCCCGCCTCGCACGCGAGGCGTTGCGCGACGTCAACTTCTACTTCCGCCCCGGGCATCTGGGCATGCTGCGCGCCATCCTCGAGGATCCCGAGGCATCGGACAACGATCGCTTCGTCGCGCTGACGGAATTGCGCAATGCCGTCGTGGCCGCGCAAGGACAACTGCCCTCCTGCCAGGATACGGGCACCGCGACGGTGATCGCGAAAAAAGGCCAGTCGGTGTGGACGGGCTTCGACGACGAGGCCGCGATCGCGGACGGAATCTCCCGCGCCTACCTCGAGGAGAACCTGCGCTACTCGCAGATGGCCCCGCTCTCGATGTTCGAGGAGAAGAACACGGGGAACAATCTCCCCGCGCAAATCGACATCTATGCCGACAAGGGCGAGGCCTACGAGTTTCTCTTCCTCGCGAAGGGCGGCGGTTCGGCCAATAAGACTTTTCTGTATCAAGAGACGAAGGCGCGGCTGAACGAAAAGGCGCTCGCGGCCTTTCTCAATGAAAAGCTGTTCACTTTGGGCACGTCTGCCTGCCCGCCCTACCACCTCGCGGTGGTCGTGGGCGGAACCTCGGCCGAGGCGACCCTGAAGACGGTGAAGCTCGCCTCGGCGGGCCATCTCGACGGACTCCCCACCACGGGCAACGCGGCGGGCCGCGCCTTCCGCGACCTGGAGTGGGAAGCGCGCGTGAAGAAAATGGCGGAGGAAAGCCGCATCGGCGCGCAGTTCGGGGGCAAATATTTCGTGCACGACGTGCGCGTGATCCGCTTGCCGCGCCATGCGGCTTCCTGCCCCATTGGGATTGGCGTGAGTTGCAGCGCGGACCGCAACATCAAGGCGAAGGTCACGCGCGAGGGCATCTTCCTCGAGCAGCTTGAGACGCGGCCCGACCGCTTCGTGCCGCCGCAGGGCGCGGGCGCCCTCGCCCCCGCGATCCCCATCGACCTCAACCGTCCCCTGGCGGAGGTCCTCGAGGAATTGTCCCGCCACCCCGTGAAGACGCGCCTTTCGCTCACCGGTCCCCTCGTCGTCGCGCGCGACGTGGCCCACGCCAAAATCCAGGCGATGCTGGACGCGGGCGAGGACATGCCCGAGTGGTTCAAGAACCACCCCGTCTACTACGCCGGGCCCGCGAAGACGCCGGAGGGAATGCCTTCAGGCAGCTTCGGCCCCACCACGGCAGGGCGCATGGATGGATACGTCGACGGATTCATGGCACGCGGCGGCTCGCGCATCATGCTCGCGAAGGGCAATCGCTCGCCGCAAGTGCGCGAGGCGTGCCGCAAGCACGGCGCCTTCTACCTCGGATCGGTGGGCGGCCCCGCCGCCGTCCTCGCCAAGGAAAGCATCACCAAGGTGGAAACGATCGCCTTCGCGGAGCTGGGCATGGAAGCGGTGCGACGGATCGAGGTGAAGGACTTTCCGGCCTTCATCGTGATCGATAATAAGGGGAACGATTTTTACTCGAATATCCAGGAAGGGGCGTAAGGCTGGCTGCGACCGGTCGCAGGCTCGTTGCCTGATTCCCCCCATTTTAGGCGCTTTTCAAGCGCCTTTTTTATTCCTAGACATATTCCCATAAAGGAATATATATTCTCCCCATGTCCCGGGCCGCCACCACATCGGATGTGTTCAACGCCGTCGCCGAGCCGCGCCGGCGCGAGATCCTGACCGTGCTGGTCGGGTGCGAGCGCTCGGTGGGCGAACTGGTGGAACTGCTCGGGCTGGAACAGCCTTCGGTCTCGAAGCACCTGCGCGTGTTGCGCGAGGTGGAACTGGTCGCCGCGCGCCGGGAGGGCAAGCAGATGTTTTACCGCACCAACGCGGAGGCGATCAAGCCCCTGCATGAGTGGACGACGTTTTTCCAGCGGTACTGGAGCCACCAACTGAAGCGTGTGAAAGCGCGCGCCGAGGCCAACGAAGACTGAAGCTGACCGGACAATCCGAACGCCGGCAACGAAAACCCCCACATAAAAACCCCACGCCAACGAGGAAAAAATGGAATCGAAAGACCTGCCCCTGGATAAGCTGACGATGACGATCACCGAGGAGATGTTCGTGAAGGCCTCGCCCGAGGCGACCTTCGAGGCGCTGCTGGAGCAGCTCGGCCCGCTCAACGAGCTGCAGCCGAATTCCCCGCTGCCCATGAAGTTCGAGGCGTGGCCGGGCGGACGCTGGTTCCGCGACCTCGGCGACGACAATGGGCATTGCTGGGGCACCGTGCAGGCGATCAAGCGTCCGACGCTGCTGGAGGTCTCGGGCCCGCTGATGATGTCCTATCCCGCGGCCAACAACATCCAGTACCGGCTGAGCGCGGTGGACGGCGGAACGCTCATCAAGTTCCACCACAAGTCGTTCGGGCTCATCCAGGAGGATCACAAGCACGGCTTCGGCCTGATCTGGGGCCACAAGCTCCCGCTTCTGAAGGCGCAGGCCGAAGGCGGGCAGGCATGACCGCCACGAAGGCCGGCGACCTGACCTTGTCGTTCCGCGTGCCGCGCGGCGCGCGCGAGGTGTTCGACGCCATCAACCGCGTCGACGCCTGGTGGATCGGGCAGGTGGAAGGCTCCTTCGACACCGAGGGCGCGGAGTTCACGTATGCCTATGAGCCCTACCATCGCACGGTGCAACGCGTCACGCAGCTCGTGCCGGGCAAGCGCATCGCCTGGGAAGTGCTCGAGTCCGCGATCCGGTTCGTCGACGATGGAGAAGAGTGGAAAGGCACCCAGATCACCTTCGACATCGCAGAGAAGGATGGAGAAACCGAGGTGCTCTTCAAGCACACAGGTCTGACGCCGAAGCTTGCCTGCTTCGAGAACTGCAAGGCCGGGTGGGCGCACTACGTGGAGACCAGCCTCCCGAGGCTCATCTTGACGGGGCAAGGCGTCGATCCGAAGTTCTGAACTTCGGAGTCCGACAAGAAAGGCCGCCCGATGGGGCGGCCTTTCCGTTTTCAGCGGATGCGGTTCAGGCTGCGCGGGCGGCCATGGCCTGGCGGGCGCGGTACATGCGCGCGAAGTTCGCGCGGCGGAAGTCGTTGCGATGCTCGACGCAGTAGCGCGGGTAGACGAACTGCTTCGGGAACACCTTCACGACGTAGCGCTGGTCGCAGCCCTCGAGGCAGCAGAGGAAATCGAGGTCCAGCACTTCCGTGTAGTTGTGCTTGAAGACCATGTTCTTGACTTCGACGCTCTCGAATTCCTTCTTGTGCTTCGCGCGCTGCTTGATGTCGCGGTGCAGCTCGCAGTACTTCGCGATGGGATGGCCCCAAAACTCGCGTCCGCACCCCGGTTCCTGGCAAACCTTGAGCTTGATGCGCTTCTTCTTTTTGTACTTGGGTAATTGCATGTTTTGGCCGTTTCCCGGGGATAATAACCCCTTAAAAATAACAAGGCCGTCTAGTCCGGGTTACCGGGCCCCCGCGGG
>DATAHJ010000066.1:0-5052 GCA_036263275.1 Fibrobacteria bacterium
TGCCCGCCGGGCACCGTGAGCATGCGCAGCTCCTCGTCGTAGGTGTCCTCGGAGGCCGCCAGCGCGACCCAGCGGCCGGTCACGCAAACGGACTGCTGGGGCGGCGAGGCGTCGGTGTAGGCGCAGGCCTGCGCCGAGTCGGTGTTGATCGTCTCCTCGCCGGCGGTGACGAGGCGGAACACCTCCACGGGCAGGCGGTTGCGTCCGCCCGTGGTATAGGCGGCCGTGCCGCCGGTCCAGTTCGCGGGGTTGCCGTATGCGGCGCGGTCGGCCAGCGACAGCCAGAAGTGGCGGTAGAAGTCCGCCTCCTTGTCCAGCACCACGAACTCGCGCGCCTCCGTGCCCGCGCCGAGCTTCTGACGCTCCTGCGTGCCGCCTTCCTGCGACGCGATGCCCGTCACCTCGAGGTTGCCGAAGCGCAGGCGCGCCTTGATGCCGAAGAGCCCGTGGTGCTCCTCGGTGTAGCCGGTGAGGTTCGTGCCCGTGAGCGTCAGCGAGGTGTTGCCCGCCTCGATCTCCTGGACCACGTCGTCCTCCAGCTCGTCGCCCTCGCCGCGATAGCTGATCTTCATCTGGTCCTTGGTGTTGTCGCTCAGGCCCTGCTCGCTGTTGATCTCCACGGTGATGAGGCGGCCGATGGTGCCCTTCACCACGAAGGCGGGCTGCTGGTCGAGCGTCAGCGTGGGGAACCAGCTCGTGGTGTACGGCACGCCGGTGCCGCTCTTGCGGCTGCCCTCCATCACCAGCTTGTAGGAGCCGTTGATGGTGAGCTTGGGCTTGTCGGCGCCGATGCGCCGCATCCAGTCGGGGATGCGGAAGGGCAGGTCGAAGACGAAGGTGCCGAACGGCAGCGAGGTGCCCGCGTCCTCCTTGCCCACGAATTCCAAAAGCCACCGGCGGTCGAGCATCATGTCGCGCGCGTCCTCGGCGTAGACGTTGATCGCCGGGCTGGCCGACCACAGCGCGGTGGAGTCGTCGCCGATCTTCACGTACTCGACGATCTCGACCTTGCCCGTCTCCAGGTCGACGTTGTAGGCGCGCTGCAGGCTCGATCCCTTGATGGAAAGAAGGCCGCCCGGCGAGGAGGTCTCGCGCAGGGGCGTGGCGACGGGGGGAACGGCGAGGTAGTTGGGCGCGGCGGCCATGCCCGGCGCGGCGCACGAGAGTGCGAGCAGCGCGGGCGTGACGCACGGACGCAGCCGCCGGGAGAGCGCGCGAAGGAACCCCCCCGTCCTGGAAACGCGGAGGCAGGATGAACGCATGCGCCGCAAACCGCTTCTATCCGGCGATGCCGGAGAGTCCCCAATCGTTACGCGTGTGCCCGCGAGGTCGCCCCCGCGTGTTTTTCCCCAAAAAGGGTCTCCATTATACGAAAAACGCCCATTTTGAAGCGAGATCGGGAGCCTTCGGGGGCATTTTTTACCAAAGGGGGCCGTTCCCGTGACATTACAGCCAGGATTACGGGGACGAAAAGGGGCGGGGGGTATTCTTTCGGGGGGTTTTGCGCCGTCCGTTCAGCGACAACGCAACGACCGGAATCGCCTACGAGGGGCTCCGCACACCCTCCCGCAGCTTCTCCGCCAGCCGGGTATAACGCTCCACCGCCGGGTTGTGCTCCACGCAGCGGTGCACCGCCGCGCGATTGCCGACGAGCACCAGCCGCTCGCGCGCCCGCGTGATGGCCGTGTAGAAGAGATTGCGCTGCAGCATCACGAAGTGGCTCTTCGACAGCGCCAGAACCACCGCCTTAAACTCGCTGCCTTGGCTCTTGTGGATCGTGGCCGCGTAGGCCAAGCCCAGTTGGTCGAGCTCCTGCGGCCCGTACTGCGTGCGCTCGCCGTCGAAGTCGGCGATGAGCGCGGCCTCTGCGTCGCTGCGCGTGTCCACGCCCAGCACGCGGCCGATGTCGCCGTTGAACACGTCCTTCTCGTAGTTGTTCTTGAGCTGCATGATCTTGTCGCCCGCGCGGAACAAACGGCCGCGGTGCGACAAGGCGGGCCCGCGCGGGTTCAGCCGCGCCTGCAGCGCGGCGTTGAGCGCGATGGTGCCGAGCGGCCCCTGGTTCATGGGCGTGAGCACCTGCACGTCGCGCACGGGATCGAGGCGAAGTCGCGGCAGCTCCTCGCAAACCACCTTCACCACCGCGTCGAGAACGGCCTCCGGGCCTCCGCGCTCCACGAGGCGGAAGTCGCTGTCGATGCCCGTCTCGTCGCCTTCCTCCGTGAACGCCGGGGCGACGCCGCGATTCACGCGGTGCGCGCCCGTGACGATGCGCGAAGCCTCGGCCTGCCGGAAGATGGCGGAGAGGTGCAGGTGCGGGATGACCTCGGAGCGGATGAACTCCGCCAGCACCTTGCCCGCGCCGATGGAGGGCAGCTGGTCGGGATCGCCCACCAGGATCACGCGCGTGCCGGGCTTCACGGCGCGCAGCAGCGAGTGCATGAGCATCGTGTCGATCATCGACACCTCGTCCACCACCAGCGCGCCGCATTCGAGGAGATTCTTCTCGTCGTGCACGAACCCGCGCGTGGCGGGATCGTACTGCAGCAGGCGGTGGAGCGTGACCGCGCGACGTCCCGTCACCTCGGCCATGCGGCGCGCGGCGCGCCCCGTGGGCGCGGCCAGCTTGGTCTCGAGCCCGGCGGCGTCGAGCACGCGCAGGATCGCCGCGACGGTCGTGGTCTTCCCCGTGCCCGGGCCGCCGGTCAGAAGGAAAAGCCCTTCGTTCACCGCCGCCGCGATGCCGGCGCGCTGCTCCTCGCTGAAGCGAAAGTCGCGACCCGCCGTCTTCTCCGCCGCGGCGATGGCCGCGGAAACCTTCTCCGGCGGCACGGGCCGCAGGCCAAGGCGCAGGAAAGACGCGCGGCGCGCCACGCCTTCCTCGGCGCGATGCAGCCACGGCAGGTGGCAGTCGCCGCGCGCGTCACGGACGACGCCGTCGGTCGCAGCCATGTTGTCGAGCGTGTAGGTCACCGCGTCGGGCTCGCGTCGAAGCAGTTCGGACGCGTTCGCCACCAGCTCGCGCGCCGGCAGGTAGACGTGCCCCGACTCCGCCGCGCGCGCCAGCGCGAACGCGAGCCCCGCGCGGATGCGCTCGTAGCCGTCATCGGGAAAGCCGAGCTTGCGCGCCACGTCGTCGGCCTTCAGGAAGCCGATGCCCCAAAGCTCGTCTGCGAGGCGATAGGGATTCTGCTTCAGCAGGTCCGCGGCGCGCGGACCGTAGTGGCGCACGAGGCGGCGGCTCAACCCGAGCGTGAGCTGGTGGGCCTGCAGGAAGAACAACACCTCGCGCTCGCCCTTGCCTTCGTCCCAGGCGCGGAGCAGGTCGGCCTTGCGCTTCCCGTTCAGGCCGGAGACTTCGCCCAGGCGGTGCGGTTCGGCGTCGAGCACGTCGAACACGGAATCGCCGAACGCGTCGACCAGACGTTTGGCCGTCGCCGCGCCCACGCCCTTGAGCGCGCCGCCGCCGAGGTAGCGCTCCAAGGCCTCGCGGCCCTCGGGCGCCACCGGCTTGCACACGTCGGCGCGGAACTGCTCGCCGTAGGTGGCGTGGCGGATCCACTCGCCCGTCAGGTCGAGCGTCTCGCCGGGCGCGACGCGGGGAAAGTTCCCCACGGCCGCGAAGGGCGTGCTCTCCCCCGGCCGCAGGAGCTTGAGCACCGACCAGCCGTTGTCGGGATTATGAAAGGTGACGGTCTTGACCGTCGCGCGAAAGGTGAGCGGCACGAAGGAGAGTTACGAATTACGAATTACGAATTAAAGGGAAATGTCCCGATCGACGGGAAAGCCATCCGGAATCGTGATTTCAGTACGCAAAGGCTTCACATCGCCATGCACCTTGCGTTCATTCGTAATTCGTAACTCGTAATTGAAAACCCTTAGTCAACAGCGCCTGTTCCCCTCGCCCAGCGCATGCCCGCGAAGGCGCCCAGCGGGAAGGCCGAGAGCCCCAACAGCCAGAACCAGGGCGGATATTCCAATACCGCCACGTTGAGCACCCCCATCGTCAGCAAGGCCGCTTCCACCGCGAACGCGGGCCAGGCAACGGACGAATCCCGCACGACGCGCGAGGCCAGGTACGTGCCCGCGAGGGCGCCGCACATCCACGAGAGAGCCGTCCACAGCAGGAATGCCGGCGGCATGGCATGCAGCGCCGCCACAATCGCGACGCGATCGCGCGGATCGAGTCCGGTCGGCAGCGGCCACAGCGCCTGGCCCGCGGCCTGGACCACCACGATGACGGAGAAACCCACCACCAGACCCGCTACCAAGGCCAAAATCTTGCGTCCCACGAAAAACCTCCGGACGGGAATGATACTTCGGCCGGGATTCGGCGTGAAGCGCCCGTTATCGAAAATGGAACCCCCCGGAAGCGCCTTGGATTCCGGGAGCCGAAGGCGCGGGGGAAGGTGTATATTCAGGGTGGAGAGCGGCTTCGCCCGCGTCCCGGAGGCGGGACGAAAGGCAAAGTCGGGGTACGATCGCAACACGCGCAGACCGGACGGGATATCATGTCAAACACCGCAACTGCCTCCAAGGGCATCAATTGGTTCAAGGTCATCGGGATCATCACCCTCATCGGCGTCCTCATCGCCGTGGCGCGCATCGTTCTGCGCGTCTTCCGCGAAAAGACGGACGATTTCGACAGCCACGAGGCGGCATAGGGCGAACCTCGGGGCGCATTTTCGAATGACGGCCCGTTCCGTTTCCCTGTGTCCCGTTCCCTTGTGGGAACAGCTCGCGCGCGACGACGAGACCGCGACTTTTTTCCAGACCCCCGCCTGGCTTCGCCTGGGCTCCCGCTGGTCGGGGCGCGATGCGGAAATCGCCTCCCTCCTCTTCGAGTTCCCCGACGGCCCCGCCTGCCTGCCCCTGCTGCGCGATCGCCGCTGGGGACGCCCCCGCTACTTCAGCCCCTTCGGAACCTACGCCGCCATCGTCTGCCCGCGCGCGCTCGGGCCGGTCGAAACGGGAGTGATCGAATCGGCCTTGCGCCGCCTGAACCTGCTCCTGGTCTCGTCGCCCTTCGCGCGCAACGTGGTCCGCGCGGGA
>DATAHJ010000067.1:0-1920 GCA_036263275.1 Fibrobacteria bacterium
CTTCCGTTTCGCCGAGGGACAAGAGATTGAGGGGCCGCGCCAGCCGCACGAAGGTGGCGATGGCCAGGAGCAGCACGGGCGCTACGCGCGCAAGTCCGCCCCAAGTCGCGCCGCCGAGGCTGCCGAGGCTCCAGAAGGTGAAGCCGCGCAATTGCGCGTCGGTGGCGAGGTAGGCGAAGAGACCGATGCCCGCGCCGCATAGGGCGTTCACCGCGATGCCGGCCATCAGCATGGTGGAGACGCTGACGCGGCTCCCTTCGTGCCCACCTTCGCGCGACAATGCATAAATGACGAGGATGGCGCCCAGCCCGCCCGCGAAGGCTGAGATTGGGAGCAGGAACCCGTGTGCCGCTTCATTCAGGTGCGGCAACAGGGCGCCGCCCAGCACGATGGCCGCGAAGGCCGCCAAGGCCGCGCCGCTGGAGACGCCGAGCAAGCCGGGATCCGCGAGCGGGTTGCGGAACAATCCCTGCATCGCACCCCCCGCGATCGCCAATGATCCCCCCACCAACGCGCCCAGTAGCACGCGCGGCAAGCGGATGGAAAGCAGGACGGCCTCCTGCCCCGCGCCGAACTCCATGGGCAAATGGATTCCCACCGCCTTGGCGAGGATCGCCGCGACTTGCGCGGGCGAGATCGACATGGCGCCGATTCCGGCGCCCGTGAGCAAGGCGCCCGCGAGCAGCAGGATCAGGAATCCGACCGCGAAGGCCGGTGACGAGGCGCGAAGGTTCACGGGCGCGTTTCCGGATGCAGGGCCACGGCGAGCGCCAGCACGCCTTGGCCGAGGCGCGGCCCGAAGCCGAGCAGCAGCTCGTCGTCCAGCGCGACGATATTTCCCGCCTTGCCGGCGGGTGTGAGCGCGACGCCCGGCTGCGCCAGGAGTCCCGTCTTGCCACCGACGCTCTCGAGGCCGCGCGTGGTCATGAGGATCACGTCGGCATTCGCGGCGGCCAGCGCCTCGGGCGTGAGCGGCTTGTAGCCGTCATACCCCGTCACCGCATTGACGCCGCCGCCTAGCGCGATCATCGCGTCCGCGGCGGTGCCGCGGCCCGAGACCGAAAGCGTGCCTTGGCCGCGCGCGTAGATGAACAGCACGCGGGGGCGTGCCTTCGACGCGGCGACGCGGCCTTGGGCCTTCTTCACGTCCGCGTCGAGCGATGCGACGAGCTTTCCGCCTTCCTTCTCCTTTCCAAGAACCTTCGCGATCGCGAGGATCTTGGAGCGCGCCGCTTCCACGGTGTATTCCACCGGCACGAGGGAAACGGGCACCTTCGCGGCGCGGATCTGATCGAGCACGGCGGGCGGGCCCGCCTCGTCGGATCCCAGCACGAGATCCGGGTTCAGCGACAGCACACCCTCCGCCGAGAGGGCACGGTGATATCCCACCTTCGGCAGCTTCGCCGCCTCCGGAGGCCACACCGAGGAGAGGTCAATGGCAATGACGCGGCCCCCCTCGCCCAGGGCGAAGACGGTTTCGGTCACCGGACCCCCGAGCGAAACGATGCGTTTCGCCGGGGCGGCATGGAGGAGCGAAGCTCCCATCAGGACGGTTGCGAGAAAGTGATGGCTTTTCACGCGGAGCTCCTTACTGAAGGCTGGTGGTGCCGTCGGGTTGCAGCACGAACCGGAAGGTGTAGTAGCGCGGCGTGTCCGTGAGCCCGTTGGGGATCGCCGGGGCGCCCTGGTAGTAGTTCAGGACCTGGATCTTGGCGTACTTGTTGTCCACGGTCTTGATCAGGATGACCTTGCCGAGCTGCGGCGAGATCAGGTGGGTGGGCTCGCCGGCGTAGTCGTACCAGGTGCCGACGCTTCCGGCCGCGTAGCCGCTGGTGGGAGCCGTCTTCAGGGTGTCGAAGTTGGCGCTCACGATCTGCGCGGAGCCGTTCACCTTGATGGTCGTGCTCCGGAAGGCCAGGT
>DATAHJ010000068.1:0-3005 GCA_036263275.1 Fibrobacteria bacterium
TTGGCGGGAGTCAATGCCGCGGGAGAAACCGGTTTGTGCGCCGTTTCCTGCGAGAAAACGAGACTGCAGGCGAGGACGGGGGCGATGTACGCAAAACGTCCCCATGGCCCATACGCCAAAAACCGTGACAAGACGGAGTTATGGGAAATAAAAAAGATCATGCGGGGTCTTGTCCGAACACCGTGGGGTCCCGCCTTCTCATTTTGAAAAAACTTCCACCTGAAGGGCGGCCTTACTTTTGGGTAATATAAAGTCGCTTGCCGTTTTGCGCATTCTTTCTTCGTTTTAACGCAAAATTCGGCCATTCGGGCGCATACTTTCTAGAATTGTCATAATCCACTCCCGCAGGAGACGTCATGTCCCGGAATCCCGTCACGGTCGGCATTGGAGCCGCACTCATGGACCTCCTTTTGGAGGAAAATGACGCTTTCTTGAACAGGCTGAGCGCCGAAAAGGGAGGAATGACGCTCGTGGACGCTCCCGCCATCCGAACCGCCCTTGAAGGCGCTTCCGGCCAGGTCAAATCCGCGCCCGGCGGGTCTGCTTCGAATACCCTGGTGGGAATCGGGAACCTTGGGGGCCATGCCCGGATGATCGGCAGGGTGGGGCGCGACGCCTTGGGCGAGAGCTTCCGCGAGGGGTTGCGGCGCGCCAAGGTGGAAGAACGGGTCCGTATCGCCGACGGAGACGCGACCGGTCACGTTCTTTCGGTCGTCACTCCGGATGCCCAGCGCACGATGTTCACCTTCCTCGGCGCATCGTCGGGGCTGACCCCCGCCGACCTGACGGACGCGGATGTCTCGGATGCGAGCCTCTTGCACCTTGAAGGCTACCTGCTTTTCAACCGTCCGGTCGTCGAACAGGCGCTGGATCTTGCCCGCAAGCACGGCGCGAAAGTCGCGCTCGACCTCGGCTCGTTCCAAGTGGTGCAGGCCATGCGCGAATACCTCGACGAGTTGTTCGCCAAGCGCCGCATCGACATCCTGCTCGCGAACGAGGATGAAGCCCACGCGTATACCGGACTCGGCGAAACGGAATCGCTGGAGCACTTCGCCGACAAGGTGGAGACGGCCGTGGTCAAGCGCGGCGCTCGCGGCGCGCTGGTGGGGCAAGGCAAGGACCGCGTCGAGGTTTCCGCCCACACGGTGAAGGCGCTCGATACCACGGGTGCCGGAGACCTGTGGGCGTCAGGATTCCTGTACGGCCTGAACCACGACCTCGGCCTCGAGAACGCGGCCAACCTCGGCTCCAAGATCGGTTCCGAAGTGGTGCAAGTGCTTGGCGCCGTCATCCCGACCGAAGGGTGGGGGAGAGTGCACGACTACAAGGGTAGGTTGGGTGCGAGGAAGTAACGACGGGGGCGCGACGGTTGTCGGTTGTCCGTTGCCGCATTTCTTCGCGGAATATCCTTCGGAGTTGTCGGAAAACAAAACAGTCCGCGTGTCTTTTCGTTCTTCGACAACCGACGACTGACAACCCCTCAAGTCTTCTTGCTGGCCTTCTCCAACCGCTCGTTGATCGCCCTTCCCAGGCCTTCATCGGGAACGCGCGCGGCGCGGATGCGCGAGATCCGCGCCGCGCCCGAAGCATCCAGGCGATGCAGCGCGGCGAACAGGTTCGCCGCGGCCTCGCGCAAATCACCCGAGGGTGAAAGGTTCTCGACGCGGGCGTAGCCCGCGGGTGCTTCGGCATCGCCGAACCACAACAATCCTTCGTTCTCCGCAGTCGTCGTGGCTGCAATCGCCTTGGCTTCCGACAGCGTGAGCGGAACGCTCGGAGCGTAATGCCAGGGAAGCATGCCGGGCGAAGGTTGGGCCCCAAGTCCGTCGCCCCCAACCACCAACACCGCAACGCCCAAAGCCTCCTCCAGCGCCTCGACGGGAATTCCTCCCGGACGAAGCAGGGCGGGTTTTCCGTTTCTCCAAGCCAGCACCGAGGATTCCACG
Source organism: Fibrobacteria bacterium (assembly GCA_036263275.1). GTDB lineage: Bacteria > Fibrobacterota > Fibrobacteria > UBA11236 > UBA11236 > UBA11236. The sequence goes on from DATAHJ010000068.1 coordinate 1,947, forward strand.
CCCACGGAAGAAGGACCACCGTCGAGCACGCACTCGATGCCGTCCTCGAAGGCGTTCGCGACATGCTCTGCCGTCGTGGGGCTCAAGGCCCCGAAGGGATTCGCGCTGGGTGCGGCGAGGGGCAGTCCGGTCTCCCGCAAGAGAGCGCGCGCGACGGGATGAGAAGGCACACGCACGGCCACCTCCGGAAGCCCGGAGGTCGCGAGGTCGGGCACGAGGTGACTCTTCGGCAGCACCAAGGTGAGGGGGCCTGGCCAAAAGCGGTCCATCAAACGCTGCGCGCCTTCGGGCAAGTCGCGGACCAGGGGCTGGACGGCCGCGGCATCCGCGACGTGCACGATGAGGGGATCGAAGAAGGGGCGGCGCTTGACCTCGAAGATGCGGGCCAACGGCGCCGGGTCGAGCGCGTTGCCCGCGAGCCCGTAGACCGTCTCCGTCGGCATGGCGACGAGGCGGCCCGCGCGGAGGGCCATCGCGGCCGCGCGGATGTTTTCCGGGTTCGGGTCCAGCACGGGGATCATGGGGGTCGCAAAGGTAGAAGAGCCTTCCGTACGCCGGGGGATCGCGGATGGTCCCGCGCATCGCCGCAGGCGCACGCTTCGAAATTGAGACTGATTCTTGATTTTGGCCCCCCGGATGAGTACCTTGTGCCGGTCATGATCCGCAGCCTGAGCCCCCAGCCTGAGAACGCCGAAGCCGCGTCAGGAAAGGGCTTGACCACTCTCGAGGGCCTTGCGTCCCTGCACGGGCCGCGCTCGGCGAAGGTGGAAGGCATCGACGCTCCGCCGGCCCTGCGCCGCCGACTGCTGGAGATCGGTTTCACGGAGGGGTGTCCGGTACGCTTCGTCATGGCCACTCCGTTCGGGGATCCGCTGGTGTTCTCGCTTCGGGGCGCCTCCATCGCCCTGCGCAAGTCCGAGGCACGCTGCGTGCGCGTCCGGCATGCGGACAGGTAGGCCCTCGTGACGCTCGCCGCCGACGCCTCGCACTCATCCGGTCCGCTCCCGATCCTCGCGCTTACGGGATCCGCCAACTCGGGCAAGACCACGCTCTTCAACG
>DATAHJ010000069.1:0-2743 GCA_036263275.1 Fibrobacteria bacterium
CCACCAACTCCCAACGACGAAGAATCGACCGAGAAGCGATCTCCAACCACCAACCCAACTAACTTTTACCCATGTCCCTTCCCATTGATTTCACCCTCGTCGGCATGCTCCTCAAGCCTTACGGCTTGCTGGGGGAGGTGAAGATCCGCCCGGAGACCTTCGACTTCGACCGCTACAAGTCGCTGAAGCGCGTGTTCGCGCGCGGGCGGTCAGGCGATGTGATCGAGCTCAATATTCGTGCGGCGCGCGCGGACGCGCAGTTCTGGTACCTGAAGTTCGACGACCGCCGCACGCCCGAGGCCGCGGCGGAGCTTAGCGGGCGGGAGTTGCTGATCGATTCCGCCGAGCGGTTGGAGCTGCCGGAGGGCATGGTGTATTTCTCCGACATTCCGGGCATGCAGGCCGTGGACGAAGCGGGAGAGCCCGTGGGCGAGCTGGTGGAGGTCCGCGAGGCGGGGCCCACGGAATATCTGGTGCTGCGAGCGGCGGAGACGGGCAAGGAAGTGCTGGTGCCCTGGAACGACCACTTCGTGAAGAAGATCGACAAGGCCGCGCGCGTGGCGCACCTTGATCTCTCGGCGCTGCGCGGAGTCGTGCTCTAGCCTTCGCCATGCGCATCGACGTCATCACGCTGTTCCCCGAGGTGTTCGCCGCGCTGGACGCGAGCATTCCGGGCCGTGCGCGCGCCTCGGGCGCGCTGGACCTCCGCACGCATCAGTTGCGCGAGCATGCGATCAACAAGCACGGCCAGGTGGACGATGCGCCCTACGGCGGCGAGGCGGGGATGGTGCTTCGCCCCGAGCCGCTGCGCGACTGCCTCGCCGCCGTGCTCGCGAACTCCGGTGGCTCCGAAAGCGGACCGAACGAGAATCCGACTTCGAAGAAAACCCCCAAGATCCCCGTGTTCCTCATGAGCGCCCAAGGCAAGCTGTTCGACCAGAAGAAGGCGCTAGAGCTAGCGGGGCTCGAACGCTTCGTCGTGGTTTGCGGGCATTACAAGGGCGTGGACCAGCGCTTCGTCGACGCCTACGTGGATGAGGAGATCAGCATCGGCGACTACGTGCTCTCGGGCGGTGAGGCCGGCGCGCTGGTGGTGATCGACGCGGTGGCGCGGCTGTTGCCCGGCGTACTGGGCGATCGCGAGTCGGGCGACACGGATTCGTTCGCGCGGCCGGGGCGGCTCGGATGGCCGGTGTACACGCGGCCGCAGGAGTTCGAGGGGCGCGAGGCGCCCGAAGTGCTGCTGTCGGGGCATCATGCGAACATCGTGGCATGGCGGACGCTGGAGAGCCTGCGCCTCACCCGCGAGAACCGTCCCGACCTGCTGGAACATCATCCGGTGACGGAGGTCGAGGAGAAGCTGCTCAACCCGAAGAAAAAAAAGAAAAAGGCCGAGAGCTAAATTCTTCGCGTTCAACTGCTAAGTCGCTTATTTTGGACAAATAATCGATTTAAGGTGTTGAATTGTTGATGCAGGTCGATTTTTTTCGATATTCGCGTCAAAATGGATGAAAAAGACTCCGAATACTTGACCACCTCGCAGGCCGCGGTTTTGCTCGGGGTGCATGAATCCTCGGTAAAACGGTGGAGCAACGCCGGCGAACTGGCCATCGAGAAAACGAGCGGCGGGCATCGCCGCATCCGGCTGGAAGCTCTCCTCAGCCTGGCCCACCTCCGTGCGGGTGGATCCGACAGCTTCGACCTGCTGGCCTTCGCGCCGCACGACGAAGAGGTGGCGCGAGCGGCGCTCGATGCGCGGGAACACGGCGACTTCGACGCGCTCCGGGAGCTGATCCTCCGGTTTTGCGACACCCGGCCCCCGGTGTGGCTGTCGCGCCTCCTGGCTTATCTCCAGTCGCCGCTGGGCTTGCCCCTCTCGCGCATCTTCGACGCGGGCGTGGCGGCGGCGCTCGCCGACGTGGGCCGTGAGTGGCAGGTGGGCGCGCGCACGATCGCGCTGGAGCACCGCTTCTCGCAGAAGATTCTGGACGCGCTGCATGCGGTGCTGATCGGCCACGCCGCGAGCCTTGGAGACGCGCTGGTCGACGACGAGCGGCCGCGCGCAGTGCTCGGCTGCGCCGAGGGTTGCCATCATGAGATCGGCGGGCTGATGGCGCGCATCATGCTGGAGCGCGCCGGATGGAACGTCACGTACCTCGGCGCCAACGTGCCCTACGAGGAGATCGCCGGCATCCAGGAACTGGAGCGCTCGCAACTTGTGTGCGTCTCGTTCGCGCCCCCCTTGGGCGCCTCGGACGCGCGCCGCTGCCTCAAGGTGCTGAACGCCTTGCGCCGCCCCGAGGCGCCCTACAGGATGGTGATAGGGGGCCTGCCCCGCATCGAGGGAGGCGTGGAAACCCACGAGTCGGAGCTGCCGATCTCCTTCTTCAGTTCGATGGAATCCTTCGAACGGTGGCTGCGCGGCGCCGCCTGGAATCCGACATGAACCCGTCCCGCTCCCTGCCGGGCTGGCTGCGCGCCGCCGACGGCCTCCGCCCCGGGGAGACGTCGATGCGCTACCTCGCGCGCCACAGTCATTCCTTCCGCTACGCCGCGCGCTTCCTGCCGCCCCCTTACGATGCGCTGGTGGCCGAGGTGTATGCCTTCTGCCGTTTCACCGACGACCTGGTGGACGTGGCGGAGGAAAGGGACGCGGACATCCTTCGCGCGCGGCTCGACGAATGGCGCGCCCTGGCGCGCGGCGCCTACGAAGGAAGGCCTGCGGGCTACCCGCTGCTCGACA
>DATAHJ010000070.1:0-11291 GCA_036263275.1 Fibrobacteria bacterium
TCATCCGCGCATCGCGCGAAAATTTCTCGCGACTCACAACGTAAGCGCGCTCGTGACCTTCGAGATGGAAGTATGGCCGCACTGGTTCTTCGCGGCGCGGCGGACGGGCGTTCCCATCCTTCGTGTTTCGGCGCGATGGAACGCCCGCGCGCGGCGGCGGTACGGGTTGTTTCCCGCCGCCGCGCGGCGCGTCCTGCAATGCGTCGCGTGGACCCAGGCGCAATCCGACCGCGACGCGGACGCGCTTCGCCGCGCCGGTTGCAAGGAAGTTGAGGTGGGCGGAGATCTGCGCGGCCTGCCGTACTTCGCGGAGAATGGTGCGGCGCCGCCCGCAAAGCCGTGGGCCGAACGGCGCGGCGCCGCCTTCGTTTCGTTCCACGCACACGAACTGCCCCAACTCGTCGCGATGATTCGCGAGGCCCGCGAAGAAAACCCCCTGATCGTTTTTCCCCGGAAACCCCGCGAGTTTCGCGCGTTCCTCAGGGCGCTCGCTCCGCTCGGCTTCGTCGCGCATTCGGCGGATCCGCGCGCGGCGCGGCGCGTGGTCGACCGCTTCGGGCTCGTGGGGAAAACATTGCGCGATGTCCGGTTCGCAGTGGTGGGTGGCAGCTTCGGGGGCAATGACCGCATCGGCGGACACAACCTTTGGGAGCCGCTGCTCGCCGGTTGCCGCACGGCCATCGGGCCGCATCACGAAAACCAGGCGTGGCTGGCGGAACGAATGCAAGCTGCCGGAAACCTGCGCATCGTTCGCGATGCGAGGGAGTGGATCGATTTCCTCGCCGACAAGACGATGCGAACGGAGTCCGAAAATGTCGCGCGCGACACGCATGCGATGCTGAAAAAAGCGGCGCGGGAAGTTCTTGAGCATGTCGCAGGGGCGATAAATTCGCAGGAAAACGCATCTCAAAAATGCTGATGAAAATCCCGGCGTGTGACATCTCGTTGCATATCAACGACTAAGCTTTTTCGCCAATAAATCCGGGCATAAACCGAACGCGCCGCTGCTTCTAGCGCGGTAAATTACGGGTATGAGTTTTTTCGCATCGTCGCGAAAAAAGATCGGCGCCGCCGGCGCCGTGACGGGGTGGGTCGGGCTCGCGCTGAGCGTCGGCCTGCTCGTGGCCGCGGGCGCCGGGTGGGCGGCCAAGACCTCGCAGCGCCCCTCCATCGGGAAGGCTGCCCCGGCGTTTTCCCTGCAAGGGCTGGCGGGCGAAGAGTCGGTCAAGCTTTCGGCGCTCCGCGGCAAGATCGTGCTGGTGGACTTTTGGGCGAGCTGGTGCATGCCCTGCCGCCAGCTGATGCCACGCATCGCCGCGCTCAAGGCCGCCTACCCCGACATCGAGGTGGTGGCCGTGAGCGTGGACGCCAACCGCGACAAGGCGATCACCTTCCAGCGCTCGGTGGAACCCTCGCTGCGCGCCGCCCACGACGGCGACCACAAGGTGGCGGATGCGTACGGGGTCGAACGCATGCCGAGCTGCTTCCTGGTCGACCGCGAAGGCCGCCTCCGCTTCCGCCACGACGGCTACGGCGCGGATGACTTCGACGCGATCGAACGGCAGATCCGGTTGTTGCTGGAAGAGTGAAAAGATTCGGGATTCTTCGGGATCCCACCTTTGGATGGTTTGGGTTTGGGATGTGCCGGACCCGCTAGGAGTTTCCCAAACCAGCAGGACTTCGACCGCAGAGCGTATTTTTCAAGTCGATGACCCGCACCCTTCTCTTCACCGGCGGCGGCACCGCCGGCCATGTCATGCCGAACCTCGCCCTCGCGCCCCGCTTGGGCGCCGCGGGCTGGACGCTGCATTATGCCGGCTCGGCGCAAGGGCCGGAGCGCGCGCTGGCGGAAGGCGTGGGCATTCCGTTCCACGCGGTGGCGACGGGCAAGCTGCGCCGCTACTTCTCGTGGCGCAACTTCACCGATCCCTTCCGCGTGATCGCCGGAGGGTTCCAGGCCTTCTTCCTCATCGGCAAGCTCAAGCCGGACCTCGTCTTCTCGAAGGGCGGCTTCGTCGCCGTGCCGATCGCCTACGCCGCCGCGCTGCGCGGCGTGCCCGTGGTGCTGCACGAATCCGACATCACGCCCGGCCTCGCGAACCGCTTGTGCCTGCCGCTCTCCCGCAAGGTTTGCGTCAGCTTTCCCGACACGATCGAACATCTGCAAGGCTCCGCGCGCGGCAAGGCCGTGTTCACGGGCTCACCCATACGCGCCGCGCTGTTCGCGGGTGATCGCCTGCGCGGCCTCGCATTGCTCGGCTTCACTTCCGACAAACCTGTGCTGCTCGTGATGGGAGGCAGCCTCGGCGCAAAGGCCGTCAATGCGGCCCTGCGCGCCGCCCTCGACCGCTTGCTCCCGCGCTTCCAGATAGTCCACTTGTGCGGAAAGGGCTGGAAGGACGCGTCGCTCGAGGGGCGCACCGGCTATCGCCAGCTCGAGTTCGCGGGCGCGGAACTGCCCGACATCTTCGCCGCGACCGACCTCGCCGTGTCGCGCGCGGGCGCGAACTCACTCTTCGAGCTGCTCGCCCTCCGCAAGCCCATGTTGCTGGTTCCGCTGCCGGGCAAGGCCTCGCGCGGCGACCAGATCCTGAACGCGGAGTCGCTGGAGAAGCGCGGCCTGGCGCGCGTGCTGCTGCAGGAGAACATAACCGTTGATGTCCTTGCGGAGGCGATCGAGGCCTTGGATCGCGATGCGGAAGCCCTGCGCGCCGCGATGGAGGCCTCCGGACCCGCCGACGGCACCGAGGCCGTGCTGCGCGTCATCGAAAGCGCCGCCAAGGGATAAGGGCGAGGTTCCCGGCTGGAGATTTTCCCGCCGGGGAAAGTACCTTCTCCCCCCATGCATCTGCTGGGCCCCATCCTCGACTTCTTTCTCCACTTCGACACGCACCTCGAACAGGCCATCCATCAATACGGCCTGCTGACGTACGTCTTCCTGTTCATCATCGTCTTCTGCGAGACCGGCCTCGTGGTGACGCCGTTCCTCCCCGGCGACTCCCTGCTCTTCGCAGCGGGAGCGTTGGCGGCCAAGGGCCTCCTCCATCCCGTCTTCCTGCCCGCGATGCTCGCCGCCGCCGCGACGCTGGGCGACATCACGAATTACTGGATCGGGCGGACGTTCGGGTTGCGCGGCTTCAAGGAGAACGCGCGGTTCCTCAACACGCGGCACGTCGACCGCACGCATGCCTTTTACGCGAAGCATGGCGCCAAGACCCTTGTCATGGCGCGCTTCCTGCCCATCGTGCGCACCTTCGCCCCCTTCGTGGCCGGCCTCGGTGGAATGCCCTTCACACGCTTCCTCGCCTTCAGCATCCTGGGCGGCATCCTCTGGGTGGGATCCTGCTTCGCTGCGGGAGTCCTGTTCGGCAACATCCCGGTCGTGAAGGACAACTTCTCGCTGGTCGTCCTCGGGATCATCGCCGTTTCGCTGCTGCCGACCGTGATCGCACTGCTCCGGGCGCGATTCCGGAAATAACGCGGCCCCCGGCTCCCTTTTTGACCCCAGCGCGACGGAATCCGGGGGCGGCGCGCCCGGATTCGCGGTAACTTAGGGATTCATCCCGGAGGCTTCGTGCGCCAGCGTTTCGTCGTTCCCTTCAAGGCCCGTTTTGCGGCCATCCTTTTCATCCTCGGGGCTTCCGCTTCCGCGCAAACGATCCAGCTTCCCGACTCGCTGTACAATCCCGGGGACACGATCTCCTGGGTCAAGAAGGTCGCCGGGTTCAATGAAGGTCCCATGTGGGATGCCGCGACGGGATACGTCTACTTCACGCGCCAAACGCTCGGCTCGAGCACGTGGCCCATCTACCGGGTCAAGCCCGGCGTGGACACCGGTACGATCTGGGTGGCGAATCCCGGCAAGGCCAACGGCCTCGACATCGATCCCCAAGGCCGCCTGGTCGCGGCGCAAAGCGGCCGCCTCACGCGCTACAAGCAGGACGGCACGGTGGACAGCGTCCTCGTCACCTCTCCCAACAACAGCGTGACCTTCGGCGACGCGAACGACCTCGCGATCGGCAGCACCGGGGCCATATTCTTCACGACCTATAACACCAACATCTACTATCTCAGCCCTGCGCGCCAACTCGTACTGGCGTATTCCAATGGAAATCTTACGAACGGGATCGAGTGGATCGAGGAAGACAGCGCCGTATACGTGAACGAAAGCCGCCAGGTCAAAAAGTACCGGGTCAACGCCAACGGCACACTGAGTAATCCGACGACCTTCATCACGGTGCTCGCCGGCAGCGGCGGAACATACGCCGACGGCGGCACGATCGACTCGCATGGAAACCGTTACATCGCCGCCCAGGAGATCGGGGAAATCCGCGTCTTCAACGCGAAGGGCGATTCGATCGGAAGGATCGTGCCCAAGTCCCTGGCGTCGAATTGGGAGACCGGCGGTTTCTCGGGAGGCAAGGGCAACGTCAGCAACATGATCTTCGGCGGCGCGGACATGAAGACGCTGTACTTCGTCGGCGACGGCGGGCTGTTCAGCATCCCCCTCAAGATTCCCGGGCGCGTGCGCCCCGGCTTCTCCACGGCCATCCGCCACGCCTTGTTCTCCCGGAAGTTCGCCCCCGCACAGGCGGAATTCCGCGACCTGCGCGGCCGCATGCTGCCGCAAGGCGAAGAGACCTTCGCGCCGCGCGTTCCCGCGACGCCCCCCAAACACTGACGGCCCTTTCCTGGCCGCCGGAGGATTCATGTCCAGACTTTACCGCATCCTGTGCCTTGTCGTCCTCGCCGCGATTCCCGCGGCCGCCGTGGTGGACAGCATCTCGCTGCCCGATTCCATCTGGGCCGGCGATTCGGTGACGTGGGTCCGCAAGGTTCCCGGGTATTGTGAGGGGCCTGCTTACGAGAAGGCCACGGGCGCGGTTTACTTCAGCCAACAGCCTGGAAACAGCGCGGCCAACTGGCCGATCTATCGCACGGTTCCGGGGGTCGATACCGGCGGCATCTGGTACAACACCAACCAAAGCAACGGCATGGCGTTCGATCCCCAAGGACGCCTGGTCGTCTGCCAGAAAAATCAGGTGGTGCGCCTCAAGCCCAATCCCGTGTCGGGCGGATTGGGCGGCGCGCTCGACACGATCCTCACTTCCGGATTCGGCGCCAACGTGCAGTCGAACGACCTCGTCATCGGAAGGGCCGGAGATATTTATTTCAGCGGCTACACCGACAACAACGTGTATTACTTGAGCCCGTCCGGCGTGCGCATAACGGTGGCCATGAGCGTTTCCTCCTCCAACGGCATCGAATGGCTGCAGGACCTCGACAGCAACGCCGTCTATGTCAACGCGTCCGGAAGCAACGTCGTGTACAGGTACCAGCGCGATCCGGCGACGGGCGCGCTGTCGAACCGGACGAATTTCATCTCGAGCATTCCCGCGCCCGATGGGGGATCCTTCGACTCGCACGGAAACCGTTACGTTGCCAGCTATAACAACGGCGAGATACGCGTATATAACATGGCCGGCACGTACCTTGGGCGCATCGCCCTGCGGAAGCAAAGCGGCATCTACGATTCCGTAGCCAGCTCGGGTCGCACGGGCAAGCAGGGCAACGCGGACAATTGCGTGTTCGGCGGACCCGACCTGAAGACGCTTTACATCACGGGTGACGGGGGATTGTTCTCCATTCCGCTCAAGATTCCCGGCGTGCCGGCGGGACAGGTCACAGCCATTCATCGCGGGCTCGCGCCGATGAAATCCCGACCCAATGCTTCCTCCGAAGAATTCCGCGACCTGCGCGGCCGCATGTTGCCGAAGTCATGGGACGGGACCGCCCCGAAATTCGCGCCTTCACCGGACAATCCATAGCCGGCGTAGAAAACCCCCTGCGCGTTTTCCCCCAAGCAGGCCTATTCCTGCTACTTTTGCGGAAATGACGGGTTTGCGCTATGAAGATCGCGGGGCATCCGCGGACAAGAAAGAAGTTCACGAGGCCATTCGCGGCGAAAGCCAGGGTCTTTTTCCCGGCGCCTTTTGCAAGGTTTTGCCGGATGGGTTGACCGGCAGCCCGGATCATTGCCTTCTCATCCATGCCGACGGCGCAGGGACGAAGTCCGTCGCGGCGTACTTGTGGTGGAAGGAAACGGGAGACGCCTCCGTCTTCCGCGGCCTCGCCCAGGACAGCCTGGTGATGAACCTCGACGACATGCTCTGCGTGGGCGCGACGGGTCCTTTCCTGCTTTCGAACACCATCGGCCGCAACGCCAAGTTGATTCCGGGCGAAGTGATCGCGGAGATCATCGCGGGTTATCGGGAATGCGCCGAGATGTTGGGTCGTCACGGTGTTGAAATCGTGAGCGGCGGCGGTGAAACCGCCGACCTGGGCGACGCGGTGCGAACCCTTGTGGTCGATTCGACCTTGGTGACGCGCATGCGCCGCGACGAAGTCATCTCTTGTGACAAGCTCAAGCCGGGGCTTTCCATCGTCGGCTTTTCTTCATCCGGCAAGGCTTCGTACGAAAGCTTCGAGAACTCCGGCATGGGCAGCAACGGGTTGACTTCGACGCGTCACGAGCTCTTGTCGAATTTTTATACCGAAAATTACCCGGAAGCCTACGCTCCGCAAATCAAGGAGCTGGCGTATACGGGTCCTTTCCGGATGAAGGATATTCTTCCGGGATCCAGCATGACCGTGGGTCAAGCCTTGCTCTCTCCCACGCGTACGTTTGCTCCGATCCTGAAGAAGGCGTTGTCGCAAGGCCGCGACTCCATCGCGGCGATCTTCCACAATACGGGCGGCGGCCAGACGAAGTGCCTTCGTTTCGGCAAGAACCTGACGTATGTGAAGGACGATCTTTTCAATCTTCCTCCTCTTTTCAAGACGCTGAAAGAGAAGTCCCGTCTGGATACCCGGGAACTTTACCGTTCCCTCAACATGGGTCATCGCCTGGAGATCGTTTGCGAGCCCTCTGCGGCTTCCGGATTCATTTCCATAGCCAAGGACCTTGGAGTCGAAGCAAAGGTCGTGGGACGCACGGAAGCGGGTCCTGTGGACAATCGTTTGCTTTTGACGGCCGAGGGTCAGACGTTGGAATATTCGTTGTCCTAAAATTCGAATCGGATCTTTTGAAAAGCCGATCCAGTGGATCGGCTTTTTTGTTTTCGTCCAGGATTCATGAAAAATTCTTTATGGGCCGTCGGTATAGTCGCCTGAAAAATTTCTGAGAATGATTGTTCGGTCTAAGGATTTTACTTCTCTAACACTCCAAGTGAAATTATTCAGCCTTTGAAAAGACAACGAACTTTCCTCTATCCCCAGCTCTTTTCTTTTTCTTCTAATGATGGATATATCAAGGAATAGGAATAGGCGTGTTGGGAGATATTGAAAGCCGGTTTCATGATCGTGCAAGCGACCAAAAAATGGTCACTTATAAGAACCTTTAAACCTCGGATAGATCAGTGAAAAACGGATGGGTTTTCAATGAAAACCGGTGTGGATAGGTATTGAAAAAGCTTTTCCCCGCCTACCCACTGAAATCTTCACAAAACCGCATTGAAAACCTGAAAAGCCCGAGTTTTCAATAGTTGTCCACAAGAACTTCATCCACACGATGTTGAATGAAAATCAGCCTAAAAACCGAAATTAGGCCAAAAATTGTCCACATCGACTCTACGGACAATCGGGATATTTCGTGGAAACGAGAAACTGTCCACACTTCGGCTTGAAGGGCGGAAACAGCGCGAAAACGCGCTAACCCCGCCTACTTCCGGGTGTTGAAAAGCTTTTCGGCGATCTGGATCGCGTTAAGCGCCGCGCCCTTGCGGATCTGGTCGCCCACCACCCAGAAGTCGAGGGTGTTGGCTTGGCTGATGTCCTGGCGAAGCCGGCCGACCAGCACGGGATCCTTGCCCGAAGCGTCGAGCGGCATGGCCCAGCGGTTCTTCGAGCGATCCTCCACCACTTCCACGCCGGGAGCCTTGCCCAGGATCGAGTAGGCCTCCGCGATGTCGGGCGCGGCGTTGAATTCGACGTTCACGGCCTCAGAGTGCGCGCGCAGGACGGGCACGCGCACGCACGTCGCCGTGATCGACAGCGACTCGTCGCCGAAGATCTTGCGGGTCTCCTTCACCATCTTCAGCTCTTCCTCGCAATAGCCGTTGTCGGTCATGGGCGAGTTGTGCGGAAAGAGGTTGAAGGCGTAAGGATGGGGGATCACCGTGCGGTTGAAGTCCTCGCCGTCGAGGCGCGCTTGCGTCTCGTCGAGCAGCTCCTGCATGGCGACCGCGCCGGCGCCGCTGGCGGCCTGGTAGGTCGCCACGACGGCGCGCTTGAGGCCGTAGCGCTTGTGCAACGGCCACAACGGCAGGCACAGGATGATGGTCGAGCAGTTGGGGTTCGCGATGATGCCCTTGTGGTTCATCATCGCCTCGGGGTTCACCTCGGGCACGACGAGCGGCACGTCGGGATGCATGCGATAGTACGACGTGTTGTCGACCACCACCGCGCCGGCCTTCACGGCCGAGGGCGCGAACTCTTTGCTGATCGAGCCGCCGGCGGAGGCCAGCACCAGGTCGATGCCCTCGAAGGAATCGTGCTTGAGCTCCTGGACCTTCACGTCGGCGCCGTCGAACTGCATCGTCTTGCCCGCGGAGCGCGCGGAGGCCAGCAGCCGAAGCTCGGACACGGGAAAGTTCCGCTCCTTCAGCAAGACGAGGAGTTCCTGGCCCACCGCTCCGGTGGCGCCCATGATGGCGACGCGAATGCCCATTTCGATTTTTCCCCGTGAACAATGCCCGAAAACGTCGGGAACGGGAAAATTAACAATGGGAAAGGGGTCTTCTTCGGGGTTCTTTCTTGTCCGTTCGGGATTCTTCGGCGCCGAGGCTTTGGAGTGTTCGGGAAAGCGTCGCGCGGGTCTCGAAATTCCCGAACCCCAACCTTCGAAGAACAGCCTTCGCAGAATCCCGAACCGCCCTTCGACCGCGCCAGAAAACCCCCCGGAATCTATTTTTCCCGGCCTGAAAACCTCCCTGATTTTCCCTGGAAAAACGATGTCAGAATCTCTCCGCGCCGACCTTGAATACGCCGAATCCTTCGCTTCGCGGCACATCGCTCCCGATGCCGCGGAGACCGCGGCGATGCTGGCGGCCGTGGGTGTCTCAAGCCTCAAGACGCTGATCGACCGGACCGTGCCCGCGGGCATCCGGCTGGAGAAGGCGCTCGAGCTTCCGGCGGTGCGCGACGAGTCCGCCCTGCTCAAGCTGGCGCGCGAGGTGTCGGAGCAGAATGAGTTGTGGCTGTCGTGCCTGGGCACGGGCTACTACGGCACGATCACGCCGCCGGTGATTCTGCGCAACGTGCTGGAGAATCCGGGGTGGTACACGCAGTATACGCCTTACCAGGCGGAGATCGCGCAGGGCCGCCTCGAGGCGCTGCTCAATTATCAGACGACCGTGCTCGACCTGACGGGCATGGAGATCACCAACGCCTCGCTGCTCGATGAAGGCACCGCTGCCGCCGAGGCGATGGGCATGCTGTTCTCGACCCGCGCCGACGAAGGCCGCCGCGTCTTCCTCGCATCAAGCCGCTGCCATCCGCAGACGCTCGACGTGCTGCGCACGCGCGCCGAACCGATGGGCATCGAGCTGCGCGTCCACGACGTCCACGTGGACGGCCTGCCCTCGGACTCCTCCGACATTTTCGGCCTGCTGATCCAATACCCCGACACGCATGGCGCGGCGGAAGATCCCTCCGCGCTTCTGGCCGTGGCGCGCGCCGAGGGAGTCGGCACCGTCGTCGCGACCGACCTGCTCGCGCTCACGCTGCTCAAGTCGCCGGGCGAACTCGGCGCCGACGTGGCCGTGGGCTCGGCGCAGCGCTTCGGCGTGCCCATGGGCTTCGGCGGTCCGCACGCCGCGTTCATCGCCGCCAAGGACGCCTACAAGCGGCACATGCCCGGCCGCATCATCGGCGTGTCGGTGGACCGCCACGGCAAGCGCGCGCTGCGCATGGCGCTGCAGACGCGCGAGCAGCACATCCGCCGCGAGAAGGCCACCAGCAACATCTGCACGGCGCAGGTGCTGCTCGCGGTGATCGCCGGGTTTTACGCGGTGTACCACGGGCCCGACGGCCTGCGCCGCATCGCGCGGCGCACGCACGCGCTGGCCCGCGCGCTCGCCGCCTCGCTCGAGGCGATGGGCTGCTCCATCCACGGCGGCGCGCATGCCGCCGCCCCGGAACGGGTGGAAGGCTATTTCGACACGCTGCGCGTCATGCTGCCCGGCAAGGGCGGCGCGCTCACCGCGCTGCGCGCCGAGGCGGCGGCGGCGAAGGTGAACCTGCGGTACCACGGCGACGGTTCCGTCGGCATCAGCGCCGATGAGACCTGGACGGTCGAAACGGCCGCGCGCGTGGCGCGGTTGTTCGCGGAGGCGCTGGGCGCGAAGTCGGTCGATGCCGCGGGCCTGCGCGTGCTCGCCGACGGGCTCGGCGACGCGATCCCCGCGGAACTGCGCCGCGAGTCCGCGTTCCTGACGCACCCGGTGTTCAACACGCACCACAGCGAGCATGAGATGCTCCGCTACATCCATTCGCTGGAGAAGAAGGACCTGTCGCTCACCACGTCGATGATCCCGCTCGGTTCCTGTACGATGAAGCTGAACGCCACGGCGGAGATGATGCCGCTCACCTGGCCGGGCTTCTCCGCGCTGCATCCCTTCGTGCCCGCCGAGCAGGCCAAGGGTTATCATCGCTTGTTCACCGAGCTCGAGCGCGACCTCGCGGCGGTGACGCAGTTGCCGGGCGTTTCGCTGCAGCCCAACGCGGGGTCGCAGGGAGAATACGCGGGCCTGCTTGTGATCCGCGCCTGGCAGATCGCGCGCGGGCAGGGCCATCGCGATGTTTGCCTCATTCCTTCGTCCGCGCATGGCACCAATCCCGCCAGCGCGGCCATGGCCGGAATGAAGGTCGTCGTCTCCCGCTGCGACGAGAACGGCAATATCGACCTTGCGGATCTCAGGCGGCTTGCCGAGCTGCACAAGGATGACCTCGCCTGCGCGATGATCACCTATCCCTCCACGCACGGCGTGTTCGAGGCGGGCATCGTGGAAGCCTGCGCCATCGTGCATTCAAACGGCGGCCAGGTGTACATGGACGGCGCGAACATGAACGCGCAAGTGGGCTTGACGGCGCCGGGCCGCATCGGCGCGGACGTGTGCCACCTGAACCTGCACAAGACGTTCTGCATTCCGCATGGCGGGGGCGGGCCGGGCATGGGTCCGATCTGCGTCGCGGAGCACCTCCGGCCCTTCCTTCCCGGTCATCCGGTGGTG
>DATAHJ010000071.1:0-10282 GCA_036263275.1 Fibrobacteria bacterium
TCGAAACTCTGTATTTCCGGAGTCTGTTCTCCACGGGAAACCTCTTCCCCGTGGCAGGCTGAAGGAGAATTCGGGACAGCAAGATCCCTGTATCTCCATCGCCACTTGCGCGGATTCCTTGTCCAAGCCAAAAGCACAAGCCAGTGGCTCAGGCCCGGGCCAATGGCCCAGGCAAAGGCGGTTCCGCCTTCTCCTCGCTCTCTTCTACTCTCAAGAAGCCGAAAACCGCTGTGGATTTTCGCCTCTTTGACCCGGCAATGCCGTTCCAAAGGGGGAAGGAAAACTTAAAACGTGAAAAAGGTTCCTGCAAGGGGGCTCCCGCAAAAAAATGCGGGAATAGGCTAAGGCCGGACGGAAGGTGCCGAAATCCCGAGGATTTCAGCGGATGTCCGTACCCAGATATCCGACGAATTCAGGGCCGGAATCAATTCCAGCGCCTCGCCGCCCGCGGCACGGAAGCTTTCGGCGCCACGGATTTCCATTTCCTCGAGCGTTTCGAGGCAATCGGCCACGAACGACGGCGAGAAAACGGCGAGCCTTTTCACGCCCGACTGCGCGAGCGTCACCAGCACTTCGTCGGTGTAGGGCTTGATCCAAGGCGTGCGCCCGAGGCGCGACTGGAAGGCCGTCGAGACGCGCGCGGGATCGAGCCCGAGACGCGCGGTAAGCGCGCGCGTGGTCGCGAAGCATTGCGCGCGATAACAGAATGCGTTGCGCGCGTCGATCGACGCGCAGCACGCGTCGCCGGCCGCGAGGCAATGGCCGGGAACACACTCCGACTTGCGGATGTGGCGCTCCGGAAGACCGTGGTAGCTGAACAAGGCGTGGTCGGGGCGAAACGCCGCAAGGCGCGCGGAGGCGTTCTCCGTCATGGCATTGAGCCACGCCGGATGATCGAAGAACGCGCCCGCCACGCGCACGGGAGGAATGTTCCACTGCGGCGCGAGCGCGCGCAAGGCCGCTTCCACCGCCGTGCCCGTGCTCGACGAAGCGTATTGCGGATAGAGCGGCAGGATCACCAGCTCCTTCAGCGGCTCGCGCAACAAGGCCTCGAGGACCGAAGGGATCGAAGGATTGCCGTAGCGCATCGCGAGCGCCACGCGATAGTCGTCGCCCAAAAGGCCCTGAAGCTTCTCCGCGAAGGCACGCGAGTGGACGACCAGCGGAGAGCCCCCGGACGTCCAGACCTTGGCGTAGGCCTCGGCCGACTTGCGCGGCCGGAAGGGCAGGATGAAGGCGTTCAGCAGGATCCAGCGCAAGGGCGCGGGAATGTCGATCACACGCGGATCGGACAGGAACTCACGCAGGTAGGGCCGCACGGCAGAAGCGGTGGGGGCTTCCGGGCTGCCGAGATTGAGAAGGAGGATTCCGGTTTTCACGGCGGGAAAAGATAGGACGGGGGTGTTCTTCGCGTCGAAGGGTCGTTCGGGAACGTTCCCGGTCTGATTCCGTTATCGTCGGCGGGGGTCGCGCCCAAAGTGATGAGTTTCCCCATTACGAAACCCTTGCGACTCGGTAGATTTATGGACGTGATTCGCGCCCTTTCCATTCCGCTGCTCCTGCTCGCGCTGTGCGCCCCGGCCGTTCCGGCCGGAACGCCTGCCGACGCGCCCGCACCCAACCTCGCCCTGTCGGCCTCCTTCCTTCCGCCGCGCTTCGTGGTGGGGGACTCGACGCAGCGCGCCAAGCTGGAGAAATTCCTGCGCCAGGACCGGCGCGATTCCTCCGAGTGGTTCCGGATGCGCCGCAACGGCGCGACGCTCTCGCAGGGATTCCTGTGGCGGCTCGCGGGCGAGGAAAGCGGCGACACCACGGGCGGCGAAACCATGCGCAAGCGGCGGGCCCTGCGGCGCATCGAGCGCCTGGCAGGGGTGACGCTCACGGAGTCGCCGGTGAACGGTTTCCCCGCGGGCTACGTTCCCAACGACCTCGCCGCCGCCACCGCGTCGCCGCAATGGGGCCTCATCAACGACGGCACCTACGGCAGCGGCACGCCGGGCATGGACGTGGACATCTCGAGCGTGTGGGAACGCTTCGACGGCAGCGACACGCTGGTGATCGCGGTGATCGACGCAGGGTTCAACTTCGGCCATCCCGACCTGCAGGACCGCTGGTACGTGAACCCCGGCGAATCGGGCATGACGAAGTCGGGCGACGTTTGCTGGACGGGCACGGCGAAGGACAAGTCGACCAACAAGTGCGACGACGACGCCAACGGGTTCATCGACGACTGGCGCGGATGGGACTTCGTGGACGAGGACAACGATCCGCGCGACTACCACTATCACGGCACGGAGACCAGCGGCGTCATCGCCGCCACCTTCGACAACTCGCTGGGCGTCGCGGGCATGCTGCCCCGCGTGAAGATCCTGCCGGTGCGCGTGCTCGGCACTTCGGGATCGGGATACTCCGACGACATCGCCGCCGGCATCCGCTACGCGGCCAAGATGAAGGCGAAGGCCGCGAACTTCAGCATCGGCATCCAGGGCACGGGCACGGCCACGGGCCCGGACACGGCGCTCTACAACGCCTTCGTGGTGGCGAAAGACAGCAACATGATCATCGCGGCCGCCACCGCCAACGACGCGCTGAACATCGACGCCAACCCCCGCCAGCCCTCGTCGTACGGGCTCACGAACGTCTACAACATCGCGGCGCACGGGGCCAACGGGGCCTTGGCGGGCTTCTCGAACTACGGGGCCACCAAGGCCGATCTCGCGGCGCCCGGCATCGACATCGCCACCACCACGATCCCGCCCGCGCTTTCGCGATACGCCGAGAACTTCGAGGCCTTCAACGCCTCGACCTGGACCATTTCCACCTCGGGCGGGAACCCCACGTGGGCCGTCGCGACCGACTCCATGCAGGGGACGAAGGCCTTCAAGTGGAGCACGGGCGTCACCACTACCGCCCAGGTCACCGACACCCTGAACATGCGCGGCAAGAAAGGCGGACTGCTGAGCTTCCGCCTGAACTATACGCCCGCAACGGGGTTCGTCAACGATTACCTCTTCCTCGAATATCGACCGAAGGGGACATCGAGCTGGTATTACTTCGGAGCCATCGGCTCCGCCGTCTCGAACCAGACGATCACGCTGTCGCTCGGATTCGTGGACGACACGCTCTACAACTTCCGCCTCCGCACGTGCAGATATACCGGCCTTAGCGGGAATGTTGTCCTATGCAGCAATACGGGCACCCCCACGGGCCGCATGGTACGCGTCGACGATATCAAGATCACCTATGCCGACCTGGATTCCACGCATCAGGCGGTGTATGAGCCCTACGCGGGTGGCACGTCGCTCGCCGCGCCCTTCTTCGCCGGGTACGCCGGCCTCATGCGCTTGGCCGCCAGCCGCATGGGCGTCCCGATCACCCGCACGCTCATGCTCTCCGGTGTCACCACGGTGCCCGCGCTGTCGGGCAAGGTCGCCACGGGCGGCCGGCTCGACGTGGCGAAGGGCCTCGACTTCTACCTGAAGACCTTGCCACGCGTGCAGGTGAACGATTCGCTGGTCACGAGCTGGAGCGCCAACAGCCTCGTCACGTATGCCTTCCGGGCCATCGACACCACCGGCGTTTCGATTCCGGACTTCGTCTTCACGGCCGTGGACAAGCCCACCGGCTCGGTGCTGGAACAAGAAGGCGACTTCTCATGGAACACCACGGGCCAGGCGCCCGGCAACTACAAGGTCCGCGTGAAGGGAACTTACGGCCCCAACACGGTTCGAAAGGTGCTGACCTTCTCCGTGACCGCCGTCGTGGGCACCTCCGCCGACAAGTCGCGCACACGCGGGCGGCTTTGGATCGGCGGACGCGCCTTCGAGATTCCTCCGTCCTCCACGGGTGGTCGGCGCGCCTTCCGCGTCGAGTACTACGGGGCCGACGGCCGCACGCTGCGGACGATGGTCGGGGAGCTGACGCTCCCTCCCGGGAGCGCCGCCGATTACCGGCTCGCGGGATTCCCGGCGCCGGGCGTGCGCGCCTGGCTCGACGGCGCGCTGTTGCAGCCGGCCAAGGATTGAACGTCCTTCAGGAGGACGGGCGACTCATCGAGTCGCCTCTACAATCCTACGCCGGCCCCATGTCGGCTACATTTGCCCTTTTATCCGGATGACCGCGTGACCGCCACAGCCATCGCACCCGCTCCTTTCCTTTCCCGCCGCGACGGCGATCTTTTGCGCAGCCTGTCCAGCGCGCTCGTCGTCGCAGCGCATTGCGTCAACATCTGGGTGCACGACTTTTATGCGCGCCACGATTTTCTCTCGCCAGGCGCGCTGGCCGTGCTGCTCGACCAGTTCTCGCGCTTCACCGTCCCCGCCTTCTTCATGCTGTCGGGCTACGGCTTGGCGCTGCAGCAGATCGCCAAGCCGCTGCCGCTGGGAGAGTTCTACCGCAAGCGCCTGCTGCGCATCAGCGCGCCCTTCTTCCTTTGGTCCGCGCTGACGGTGTCCCGGCACACGGAATATTTCACCTCGCTGCCCTGGCACGAGGCGCCCCACCAGGCCGTCATCTCCGTCCTCGACTTGCTGCTCCTGCGCGGCGTCGATTACCAGTATTATTTCCTCATCGTCATCGTCCAGTTCTACCTGGTCTTTCCCTTCGTCTTCAGGTTGGCGCGCAGCCCATGGTTCCTGGCAGCGGCGTTCGTCGCGCAGCTGCTGGTGATGTCGCCCATCGAGGCGGTGCTCGCCCCCATGGGCCTGCGCCTGCCGCCGCTGTACTCCTACCTCCTGGTGTTCTTCTTCTTCTATTGCGCGGCGGGCATGTACGCCGCGTGGCATCCGGGCTGGCTCTCGGCAACCGCGCGGCGAATCCCGCGTTCCGCGCTTTGGATCCTCTGGGCGGCGGCGCTGGCGCTGGTGACCGCGGAGTTCTGGGTCAACATCGCGGTGCTGCACAAGAAGCTCGCGCACGCCGACCACTTCAACCGCTGGGTGGTGATGATCTACAGCAGCGTCTGCCTGCTGGTCTTGCTCAAGCACCGCGACTGGATGAAGGCGCGCATCCACGACGCCGCGCGCTGGCAGTGGCTGTACGTCTGGGTCACGCCCTTCTCGTTCTTCGTCTACCTCGCGCACACGCACGTGCTGCGCCTCGCGGACATGTTCCTCACGGACGATGGCGCGGTGACCTTCGTGCTGCGGCCCGCCTTCGTGCTGGCCGGCAGCTACGTGCTGGCCTGGACGGCGCAGCGCCTTTTGCGCAATTGGCCGCGCATCCGATTCGGGTTGGGGTTGCCGAAGTAGGGGCGGTTCCTTCGTGGGCGTTGCTTCGACGTTGTCGGTTGTCAGTTGTCGGAGAAGACGAAATATTTGTTGGTTGTTGGTTGTTCTTGCCTATTCTGGCGACCACCCGGTCGCCCTGACTCCCTCCGACAACTGACAACGACAAAGCATCCTCCCCGAAGTTTCACGACAACCGCGAAGCTTCGCCCACAAAGAATTATTCTTCCCCCATGCCTTCCTCACTTCGCATCTACTCCTGGAACGTCAACGGCATCCGCGCCGGATTCAAGAAGGGCTCGTTCATCGAGTTCCTGAACACGCACAAGCCCGATATCCTCGGCGTGCAGGAGACCAAGGCCGAGGAGGCCCAGGTGGCCGCGAGCCTGAAGGAAGTGGGCGGGTACAACTGGACTTTTTCCTGCGGCGCGCGCAAGGGTTATTCCGGCACGGCCGTGTTCAGCAAGACGCCGCCCACCGCCGTGGCCTGCGACCTCGGGATCGCGGCCCTGGACGGCGAGGGCCGCGTGGTGCGCGCCGACTTCGCCGACTTCATCCTCTTCAACGTGTACTTCCCCAACGGCAAGTCGCGCGAGGAGCGCCTGCGCTACAAGATGGACTTCTACGAGGCCTTCCAGAAGATGTGCGAGGACCTGCTCGCGCAGGGCAAGAACGTGGTGGTGTGCGGCGACGTCAACACCGCGCACCGCGAGATCGACCTCGCGCGGCCCAAGGCCAACGAGAAGATCTCGGGCTTCCTCCCCGAGGAACGCGCGTGGATGGACCGCTTCCTCGCCGCCGGGTTCCACGACGTGTTCCGCGAGAAGAACCCGACGCTCAAGGACCAGTACTCCTGGTGGGACATGCAGTCCGGCGCGCGCGCGCGGAACGTGGGCTGGCGCATCGATTACTTCTTCGTCAGCACGTCGCTGCTGCCGCGGGTGAAGGACGCCTTCATCCTGCAGGATGTGATGGGCTCCGACCATTGCCCCGTGGGTATCGAACTCGCCGTCTAGCCCCCGAAGATCCTCCCTCCCTTCGGGAGGGGGTCGAAAAATCCGTTATTTACGCAGAAACCCCCCAAATTTCTCCGTTTTCGTGGTAATCTTGTAACATAGTTCGTTAGTACGATTGTTTATATATTGACTTAATGGGCCGGCAAGATCGGTCCGCATTTTCAACAGGAGATCGCAATGACCGCATTCAAGTCCGCCCTCGCCCTCGCCGCCCTGCTCGTGGGTGCCGCCTCCATCCAGACCGCCCGCGCTGCGGAATACCAGATCGACGCCTCGCACAGCGACGTGCTGTTCAAGGTGAAGCACATGGGCATCTCGACCGTCACCGGCAGCTTCGGCGAAATCACCGGCTCATTCAACGTCGACCCGAAGAACGTGGCCGCCACGACCGGCTCCGCGGTCATCAAGGTCGCCAGCATCAACACCAACAACGTGAAGCGCGACAACCACCTGAAGAGCGACGACTTCTTCAACGCCGAGCAGTATCCCGAGATCAAGTTCGTGAGCAAGGCCGTGAAGAACGTGAACATGGCTGACAGCACCGCGGACCTCGTGGGCGACCTGACCATCCGCGACGTGACCAAGGAAATCGTGCTGAAGGTCAAGGGCGCCGGAATCCTGGCCAAGGATCCCTGGGGCAATGAGCGCGCCGCCTTCACCGCGAGGGGCACGGTCAACCGCTTCGACTACAACCTGAAGTGGAACGCCGCGCTCGAGGCCGGCGGCTTCGTCGTGGCTCCCGAGGTCGAACTGGTGCTGGCCTTCGAGGGCGTCCGTCCCGCCGCCGCGCCCGCGGCCGCGCCGGCCAAGCCCGCGAAGAAGAAATAAGACGCCGAAGATTTCAGTCAGGGCGGGTCGTTCAGGGAACGGCCCGCCTTTCTATTTTTGCCCCCTTATCCAAACGCCTCGAATCCCCATATCCGCAAGGTTCCCATGAACGCCCCGCAAGCCCCCCAAGCCGGTAATGAAGGCTTCTTCGCCGACCTGAAGAAGGAGCGCGCCTTCCTGCTGCTGCTCGCCTGCATGCAGTTCACCCACATGGTGGACTTCATGATCCTCATGCCCCTGGGCCCGCGCCTGCTCGACGTGTTCGGGATGACGCCCGGGCGCTTCGGCTCGATCGTCTCGGCCTACACCTTCAGCGCCGGCATCGCCAGCGTGCTGGCCGCGCTCTTCCTCGACCGCATCGACCGCAAGAAAAGCCTCCTCACGGTGTACTTCGGCTTCACGATTTCCACGCTGCTCTGCGGCCTGGCGCCCAACGAGCACCTGCTGCTGCTGGCGCGCATCCTGACCGGCGCCTTCGGCGGCGTGATGGTGGCGACGGTGATGGCGCTGATCAGCGACGTGATCCCGCTGAGCCGCCGCGGCGCGGCCATGGGCCTCGTGATGACGGCCTTCTCCGTGGCGTCGGTCGCGGGCGTTCCGCTCGGCATCCTGCTCTCGAACCACTTCGGCTGGCAGATGCCCTTCTTCGCCATCGCGGCCATCTCGCTGATCATGTGGATCGCCGCCTTCCGCCTGCTGCCTTCGCTGCGTCGCCCTTCGAGCGGCGTGCACATGAGCAACCCGATCGCCGACTTCGTGAAGGTGCTCAGCGTGCCGGCGCACTGGCGCGCCTTCGCCTTCACCTTCGCGATGATGGGCCCCTTCCTGATGATTCCATTCATCAGCTCCTACTACTTCGCCAACGGCGGCGTCACCAACGAGCAGATGCCGTGGGTGTTCTTCGCCGGCGGGCTCGCGACCTTCTTCACCACGCGCCACTTCGGTCGCCTCGGCGACAAGCTCGGCCTCGGCCGCGTGTACGGCTGGACGGCGCTGGCCGCCTGCGCCCCGATCCTGCTGATCACGCACCTGGGCCCGTGGGGCATCTGGGTGGCGATGCCGGCGACGGCCCTCGGCATGGTGCTCATCTCGGGGCGCATCGCCCCGGGCATGGCCCTCGTGACCTCGGTGGTGGAGCCGCGCCTGCGCGGATCGTTCATGAGCATCAACACCGCGCTGCAGCAAGTGGCGTCGGGCGTGGGAAGCCTCGTCGGCGGCGCGCTCATCGTGCAGGGCGCGCACGGCGGCAAGTTCAGCGGCTACGGCACGGTGGGCTGGATCGCCTGCGGCGTGATGCTCGTCAGCATCTGGCTGGGAAGCGGGCTGGGGACGAAGAACGCCGGGTAACGGGGAAATGATGGAAAGATGAAATGATGCAATGATCGCCTTCCATCATTCCATCTTTCCATCATTTTATCATTGATCTGAATGCCTCCAATTTCCAAGCACGTCTCCGTCGCCCCGATGATGGAGTGCACCGACCGGCACTTCCGCTATCTCGCGCGGCTGGTGTCGAAGCGGGTGCGGCTGTACACGGAGATGGTGACCGCGCCGGCGATCGTGCATGGGCGCAAGGATTTCCTGCTGGCGTATTCGCCCGAAGAACATCCGGTCGCCCTGCAGCTGGGCGGCAGCGATCCGCATGAATTGGAGCGGTGCGCGGAGCTCGGCGCGAAGCTGGGCTACGACGAGATCAACCTCAACTGCGGCTGCCCCAGCGACCGCGTGCAATCGGGCAAGTTCGGCGCCTGCCTCATGGCCGAGCCCGAGCTGGTGCGCGACTGCGTGCGGGCGATGATCCGCGGCGCGGGGCCGGACGTTCCGGTGACCGTGAAGCACCGCATCGGCATCGACGACAAGGATTCGTACGAAGAGCTCCAACGTTTTGTCGCCACGGTGGCGGAGGGCGGCTGCACGCTTTTCGCCGTGCACGCGCGCAAGGCGTGGCTCAAGGGCCTCTCGCCCAAGGAGAACCGCGAGAAACCGCCGCTCCACTACGAGACCGTGCGCCGCCTGAAGGCGGACTTTCCCGAATTCCAGTTCGTGCTCAACGGCGGCATCGTCTCGCTCGACCAGGCGGAGCCCTGGTTCCACGAGCTCGATGGCGTGATGATCGGCCGCGAGGCCTATCGCGACCCCATGATGATGGCCGACGTGGACCGCCGCTTCCATGGCGACGACGCCGTGCCGCCTTCCGCGGAGGAAGTGGTGCGCGCGTTCATGCCCTACGTGCGCGCGCGGCTGGCCGAAGGCGAGCGCCTGCACTTCATCGCGCGGCACCTGCACGGATTCTTCCTGGGCGCCCCGGGCGCCAAGGCCTGGCGCACTACGCTGGCCGAGGGCGCCGCGCGTCCCGGCGCGACCGCCGACGTGATCGAGCGAGCGCTCGAGGCGATGCACGTCGCCGCCGACAAGCGGGCCGCATAGGCTCCAACGAATGCCGAACAACCTTTCCACCGGAGAAGCCCCTATGTTCAACGTCGAATCCCTGATCCGCTTCTGGAAGACCGAGACGGACATCTGCATCGCATTGTTCGACAAGATGCCGGCGGGCGGGCTTGAATACCGCCCCACCGCCTCGCAGCGCAACACGTTGGAACTGCTCAAGTACCTGTCGAAGGGCCCGCGCAACGGCGTGATCCGCGTGCTGGCGGGCGACTGGAACGCGACCCCGCCGGCGATGGAGATGGCGAAGGAAATGCCGCCGTCGGACTTCCCGCGCATGATGCGCCTGCAGGCCGAGGAAGTGGAGCATGCTCTGCGCGCCGCGAGCCCGGAAGATCTTGCCCGCGGCACGATGAGCTTCCCCTGGGGCGAAACGTTCACGAAGATGGACGCGCTCGTCCATTATCCTTATCGCTGGCTCACCGGCTACCGGATGCAGCTCTTCCTGTATCTCAAGGCCGCGGGCGCGTCGCAACTGGCGACGGCCGATCTTTGGCGCGCGCCGAAGGCTTAAGGTCTACATCGTATTGAGAACCCGTCATGCGGGCGGGTAGAACGGCGTAAACGAAGACGCCGGAGCTCCGACCAAGCGAGGCCAGGAGGCTGAGGAAGCGAGGCTGGTTGCCTCGCGACGGAAGCCGACACCGCATCGCGCCAGTCGCAGCCCGGCGAGGACGCTACGCCTTGTACGTGTGCTTATACAGAATGATCCCCGACAGAATCTTCGGGGCAAAAAACGTCGACTTCTCGGGCATCACCACGTTCGAG
>DATAHJ010000072.1:0-4418 GCA_036263275.1 Fibrobacteria bacterium
ACGCGCATGAAGTCGGCGCGCTGCTTGGAGAGGATGACCTGGCCTTCGTTGTTCTCAACCTGGTCGAGGTACACGTCGATCTCGGTGCCGGGGACGAGCTCGGATTCCTCGCGGAACTCGGCCTTGGGAATCACGCCCTCGGACTTGAACTTGATGTCGACGAAGACGTCATCGCCGGAGACGCGCACGACGCGGCCCTTGATGATGCTGCCTTCCTTGTAGGTGCCGATGGAGCCCGAGTATTTCTCGAGCAGCGCGGTGCGCTGCTCCTCGGTGAGGCCGGCCTCGGCCTCGAAGGAGGCGAGATCCTCGGCGCTGCCGTAGAGGAGTTCGTTGGTGACGGTGCTGGACTTGGGGGACATGGAGACTCCGGCCGGAAACGGGTTAGTTCCCCGAACATTCGGGGAGGGCTGTCACCTGGCGGGTTCGAAGGGGGATTCGGGGGGCTCACGAATGTGAGGCCAAATCACGCCGGACGAGGGAGGTAATGGTAGCAACCTGCTCGTCCATCGTCAGCCCGCTGGTGTCGATTTCGACAGCCCCGTCGGCCTTCCGGAGCGGGCTATGCGCACGATTCGTGTCCTTTTCGTCCCGTTCCAGCAGGTTTTGGAGGATTTCATCCTCCGAAGCCTCCATTCCGGCGGCCTGAAGCTCCAAAACACGCCGTTTCGCACGGGTTTGGGGGTTGGCGGTCATGAAGAACTTCCAGCGGGCGTCGGGGAACACGACCGTGCCGATGTCGCGGCCCTCGAGGACGCAGGGGCGACTGTGCCCGAGCCGGCGCTGCTGGGCGACCATGGCGGCGCGCACTTCGGGGGCCTGACTATAGGCGGACACATGGCCGCTGACCTCGGGGGTGCGGATTTCGGGCGAGAGCGCCTGGCCGTTGACGCGGAGGGCGGCATCGTCCCCGAAGGAGAATTCGAGGGAGGTGGCGATCCTCGCGAGGTCGACATGCTGTTCGGGGCGGACTGACTGACGCAAGGCGTTCCAGGTGAGGGTCCGGTACATGGCGCCGGTGTCGATGTGCGCGAAGCCGAGCTCGGCGGCGACGCGCTTGGCGGTGCTGGACTTTCCGGCGCCGCTGATGCCGTCGATGGCGATGAGGGGGAGCATGGCGGGAAAATTAGCTAACCGCCCCAAGCTAGGGAATGCGCGCCTGGCGGGCGCAATCGACTACTCCTTCTTCAACCGGATCCACGGCGAATTGATCGTTTCCTTCGCGCGAAACCCGCTCGCCTTGACGTCGCTGACATAATACGCCACTGAATCCTGTTCGAACGTCCACAAAGAGTCCGGGTGAAGGACATCGTTGTCATCGAGCGCCCAGCACGTGTCCCCGACGGCCCTCAGGATCAACCGGTCTCCCTTGCGCTCCAGCGTCCCTCCCCCGCGGCACCATAGGGTGTCGCCCAGGTAGGTTCTCCAGCTCATGCGCTCGGATCCCACGTCCCAATGACTTTTGGCGACACGGGTCCGGCATCCGGTTCCGGGAGCGTCGCAAACGTACGCCTCGAAATCCGGAGATACCGCATAGCTGCCGGCACGCACATCCGCGGCCGATTCGGATCCTTCCTCCGAAATCGCCATGCAAGCAACAAGGAAGAGGGCGGACACGATGCAAGCGAATGCTTGGGCCACGGCGGCGACTCCCCGCCCGAACGAACGCCTCACGGATAACTCCGCCAGCAGCCGCCCACAAGCGCCTTGGCGGAATCGAGCTTCGCCTTGTACGGGCCGGCCAACTCCGAGGGCGACCGGGTCGCCAAAGAGTCCTTCTGCACAGCGATGCGCAACGCAATGGTCGCGTCGTCCTTGCGGATCTTCACGAACGGCGACCCGGGATTCGCAGTGGCGTACGCGTTCACGAAGCCCAGCAGCCATGGCTGCGAAGCATTCCCCTCGACGCCCACGGTGCCCTCCCCCGCTCCATCCACCGTGCCGTCGCGGTCATTATCTACTCCATCCGGCTTGTTCGAAGAAATGACACGGGCGTCTTCATCCACGAATCCGTCAAGGTCGTTGTCCTTCCCATCGAGAATTTCCTCGTCGACGCATCCGTCGCCATCGTTGTCGATCTTGTCGCCGAACTGGTAGAACAGAATCGCGTCGCCAAGGCTCACGATGAGGGAGTCGACGTTCGGGGACGTGCCTCCGCTCCCGGAATCCGGGTAACGAATCAGGTCGATGAGCGAGCCCGGCTGAATGCCCTTGATGAGATCGTTCAGGTTCGTGGTCGCGGCGGTGTCGTTCTCCAAATCTCCGGCCAGGCTGTCGACCTTGATCCCGCCGGATCCCAACTGAAGCTTCCGCATCAACGAGTCCCGCGCATCGATCGTGTCGTTGCGGTCCAGGTCGTAAATACGGGTGATCGCCCACATCAATTCGAGCGTGGTCATGTCGGTCAGGATGTTCTCGCGCGGCAACTTCAAGTCGCTCAGCGGGAAGGACTCGCGCTTCCGGTATCCAACATCCCCGTGCGAGGCCTTCTCGAAATAGTCGAGCATGAAGGCGCGACGAACCGCATATTGGGGATCGGCGGATTCCTGCGCGGTCACCGTGTCGTCCGCGTACTTCCACCAGCGCGTGAGCGTGTCGCGATCCACGAGCCGGCGCAGCATGCGCAACGCGGCGCCACCGCCCGAAAGGCGCTGGGTCAGGATGGAGTCGGGATGATTCAGGAAGGCGAATTGCGTGGGATTGTCGTTCGTGGCCTGAAGGTCGGCGAGCAAGTCGAGGCCGCTCACGCCATGAAGCATCAGGGCCGCGCGGGCGCTCCCGTAGTAAGCCCTGGAGCGGGAACTGTCCTGCAGAAGGGCCGTGTCGTATGCGGCGATGGCGTCGGCGAAGCGGCGCTCCCGATAGCAGGAGTCGCCCCGGGCGACGTAATCGACCGGCGCCTGCTGCGGGGCGGAGGCCCCGTCCCCGCCCGCCAGGCACGCCTGCAGCGAAACCGCGAACAGGATGGGGCCCGCGAAGAGGCCCCAAATCCTCAATTTTTTGAATTTCGTGGGAAACATCACGACTGGAATATAGTCGCGTTTGGAAATTCCGTGTTGCCCACAAAGGCCTGCTCCGACCCGGGAAGGCCCGGGCCGGCTTTGGAGGCGACGTTATTCCTTCGTCACGGAGACCTTGTAGCTGCCCTCTTCGTCATCCTCGAATCCCGAGACGATGAAGTAATAAGTGCCGGAAGTCTCGCAGGTCCACTCGATGCCCGCGTTGTAATCCTCGCCGTCCTCGTCGATGTCGTCGTTCTGGTCGAGGGGGTCCACGTCGTCCCCGGCGAAATCCCACAGCGACATCTTGGTGTCGGTGCTGTCCGACGTGTAACGGGTGCGGATGAGGTAGGTCTCCCCCGCCTCGGCCTTGAACTTGTAATAGTCCTTGTCGATACCGTCGCCCTCAGCCTGGATCTCGGCCGTCAGGGTCGTGCCGACGGTGATCTTGTCCGCTTTATCGGCATTGTTATTGGGCTCGGACTCCGAGGTGGCGGCACTGTCGGTGCTGTTGCAGGCCATGATGAAGACCGCGGCGAAGATCGCGAGGAGCGTGGCAAGTCTGCGGAAAACGGACATGTGGGATTTCCTGTTGAAGAGGGTTTGGGGCCTGGGAAAAACTCTGGAACTATGACGCAATAATAATAGACGAAAGAATTTTTAAAACGGGACGTTCTTAAAGAACGAGAACCGCGCGGTCCGCCCGACGCTACCCCAGCAGCTCGCGGACCCGCGCCTCGATGGCCGGGATGTCATCCTCCCCCACCGCCTGCAACCATACGCCCGGCTGCCCTTCGCGGGCATAGCACATCACGTTCGGCCCCTGCGCGCACGGCCCCAGGCAACCCGTGCGCGACACCCGCACCGGCAGCTTCGCCTCCTTGAGCCGGGCCTTCAGGATCTCGAACACCCGCTGCGCCTCGCCCGAATCGCCGCAGGACGGCGTCCCGTCGTGGCGCGCGTTGGTGCAGACGAGGATGTGCAGCTGGTGCGGGGTCGTGGTTTCGATCATGTGCCATAAGGTAAATTAGCGGCCCATGTCCCTCCCGGCCTACTTCGTCTCCGACCTCCACCTGGGCACGCGCTACGCCGGCGCGCGCGCGGATCGCGCGGAGAAGTTCGAGCAGTTCGTGGAG
Organism: Fibrobacteria bacterium; assembly: GCA_036263275.1. GTDB lineage: Bacteria > Fibrobacterota > Fibrobacteria > UBA11236 > UBA11236 > UBA11236. Next base: position 4,136 of record DATAHJ010000072.1, read on the forward strand.
GGCCTGCAGGGCCAAGCCTCGCGGCTCTTCCTGCTCGGCGACCTCTTCGAGTTCTGGATGGAGTACAAGCACTTCATCCCCAAGGCCCAGTTCGGCGTATTGGCCGCGCTCCGCAACCTGCGCAATTCCGGGGTGCCGATCGACTACCTCGCCGGCAACCACGACTTCAACCTCGGCACCTTCTTCCGCGACTCGCTGGGCATCGAGACCCACGACGGGCCGCTCGCGGTGGAGCTGCAGGGCAGGCGCGTGCTGCTCCTGCACGGCGACGGCATGAATCCCG
>DATAHJ010000073.1:0-6110 GCA_036263275.1 Fibrobacteria bacterium
TCGCCCAAGGGCTATCGCCTGTGCGGCGACGTCGACTTCAAGGGCGTGGAGCCGAAGGCCTCGAGCATCACGCCGGTGCCCGGGGGCGTGGGCCCGATGACGATCGCGATGCTTTTGGCCAACACCGTGTGGTCGGCGGAGCGCACGGCGGGCATCGAGGGGAAGCAGGATCCCTTCGAGGCGCAGTAGGGCGAATAACATTCGCCCCGGTCGCCGCAAAGGGATCCTTTAGGCCCAAAGCGCCCCCCCGGGGACAGGATATCCCCGAAAAGAACCCCCGTTCTGAAAAAATTGCGCCCCTTTCGGGGTGGTCGGCTATAAATTCAAAACCGTTTCTGATATGTTTCGATTCCGAGACGTAGCGGTTCGGGTTTTTCGATCCTGACGATTTTGCCGATTTTGCTGATTTCGCATTTGCCGGGAGTTTCATGCTCGACCTGTTGACGCTTCAGACCACGACGGCCAACGCCGGCCTCATCAGCGCCGTCTACGCCATGACGCTCGCCTTCCTGCTGGGCTGCGCGATCGCGGTCACCTACGAGAAGACCTTCAACGGCCTGTCGTACTCCCGGAACTTCGTGCAGGCCATGATCCTCGGCGCCATCGTGGCGGCGATGGTGATGCAGGCGATCGGCGACAACCTCGCGCGCGGCCTCGGCATCCTGGGTGCGCTGGCCATCATCCGTTTCCGCACGCCGCTGCGCGATCCGCGCGACATCATCTTCATCTTCGCGGCCATGGGCATCGGCCTGGCGTGCGGCGTCTATGCCTATGCGATCGCGGCGGTGGGCACCGGGCTCTTTTGCCTCGCGGCGGTGTTCCTGCACCTCACGCCCTTCGGCCAGCGCCGCTACTTCGACGGCCTGCTGCGCTTCAACATGCCCACGGGAGCCACGGGCCGCATCGCGCTGGAGGGCATCCTGCGCGAGTATTGCCGCAACTTCGCGCTCATCACGCTGCGCGAGACTTCGCAGGGAGGCCGGCTTGACCTGGCCTACCACGTGAAGCTCCGCAACGGCAGGTCGAAGGAAGAGTTCGTGGAACGCGTGCGCGGGGTGGAAGAGCTGCGCGACGTGAACCTGATGCTTCAGGAAACGACGGTGGAAGTTTGAAGACGGGAGCTGCACGGTGAAGGGATTTTACGCCGGGGCGGGCGTGGCGCTGGCCGCGCTGGTCTACATGACGTGGCAATGGCGTCCCGAGACGGCCGCGATCACGACATTCTACGGGATCGTCGACACCACGGAGACCGTCGTGAGCGCCGAGCTTCCGGTCGAGATCCGCAACATGCGCGTGAACCCCGGGCAGATCGTGCGCGAGGGCGACACGCTGGTGGAACTCGAGAGCGCCGAGCTGGAGCGGAACATCGCCGAGCTGCGCCGTAATTTGAGCCAGGTCAAGGCGTCGCGCCAGGCGGAGGACCGCGAGATACAGGCGAAGGTCTCCGAGCTGGAGGCGCAATATCGGTTGAACCGCAGCCTGCTGTCGCAGGTGCGCGGAAGCGAGACCGGCAACTCCAAGGGGCAAGCGAGCGAGGAGAAAGACGATGCGAGCCCGCTGCAGGCCGCCATCCTGGGGCTCAAGGGCATGCTGGCGCGCGAGGGCGTCGCCACGGGCGACATGGAGGCCTATCTCGCCCTTCTCCTGCGCGAGCGCGACAAGCTGACCGTGGTGGCCTCGGGGTCGGGAGTGATCGGCACGGTGTATTGCCGCGAGGGCGAGAACGTGAAGGCCTTCGAGCCCATCCTCACGCAGCATACGGGCTCGCCTTCCACCGTGCGCGGCTATTTGCACGAGAGCATCCACGGGCTGCTCGAGCCCGGCAGCATGGTGCGCGTGCGTTCCCTGGCTTCGGCCTACGAAGTGGTGGGCGAAGTGGTGGGCGTGGGCCATCGCATCGTGGAGTATCCGGTGCGGTTGCGCAAGCGCCCAGACGTCCAGGTGTGGGGCCGCGAGGTGACCGTGCATATTCCCGCCGCCAACGCTTTCCTGCTGGGCGAGAAGGTGATGCTTCGCGCGGAGCCGCGCCGCGACGGCGTCGCGGGCGAAGGAAATTCCAGCGAGCACTCGCTGCTTCCGGGGCTCTCCGCGCACGCGGCCGGGCCTGATCCCATCGGCGCGGCCTGGACGCTTCCCGGCATCGAGGCCTCGGGCCTCGTCTTCGCCCCCGAGCTCTCCGGGTTTCTGGTCGTGAGCGACGACACGCCGCACAAGGCTCCGTGGTTGTTCTACGTGGATGCCGCGGGACGGCCGGGCGACACGCTTCGCATCGGAGGATTGGGCGAGGTCAACGACCTCGAGTCCATCGCCCGTGACGATGAAGGCCGCTTGTACCTGGCGACCTCGCAAAGCCGCAACAAGCACGGGAAGTTTCCCCCTTCGCGCCACTTGCTGATGCGCGCCAGCCGCGACGGGAAGGGATACAAGCTCGACGCTTCGATCGACTTGCACGCCGCGCTGGAAGCCTTCGCGCGGGATGCCGCGCTTGAGAAAAAAGGGGACTGGGCGGAGTGGCTGCGGGCCGCGGTCGCGGGGAAAAACATCGACATGGAGGGCATCGCCCTCGAGGGCAATGGCCTTCTGCTCGGCTTCAAGGCGCCGCTGTGGCAAGGTCGCGCGGTGATCCTGCGCGTGCGCGACCGCGAGGCTTTGATGGCCGGGCGCGCGATTCCGGCGGACGGACTTTCGCTGTGGTCGGCGCCGGGCCTTCCCTTGCCCGGATCGGGCGCGGCTTGCGGCATCTCGGATCTTCTCTACCGCGACGGCCGGCTTCATGTGCTCGGCACGGCGGTTTCTGAGGATGCGTCCGACGGCGTCAAGGGCGGGGGAGGAGCGTGGTGGGTTCTGGATACCCCGACCTCGTCACCGCGCCTGATCCGCTCGTTTCCGGGCGTGAAGCCAGAGGGCATCGCCTTCGATCCCGGGGCGAACCTCTACCGCATCGCCTTCGACGAAGGATCGAAGCGTCCCGGTCGTGTCCAGGCCGTGAGGCCTGCCGGACTATGACGACGTCGCGGGCTTGGGATCGCCTCGCGCCCCCCTGCGCGCTGGCTTTTCTCGCTTGTGCCGCCATGGCGGCCGCGGAGCCCGCGCCCTTTCCTGTCGCGCGATTCCTGGGCACCGCCCAGGCCGATTCGGCGCTTTCCTCCACGAGCGGAGGAGGATGGTCCGGCGTTCCCTACTTGCGTGACGCCGAGTTCCGCGTGCGCAACGAAGCCTTCGATATCACGCGCCAGCGCTATAGCGTCCAGCTCTCTCCCAAGGGATTCGGTGAGGAAGGCGCCTCGCGCCGCCTCGAGACGGCCCTCAACGGGCGTTACGAGGCCTCCCGCGCGGCCTCCCGCGATGCCGCGCTCAAGGAGCGCCATCAGCTCGTGGTCGAGCTCACCGCCGCGCGCGTCCTCGGAGCCTTGTACGGCGACCTGGCCGACGTGGAAGACGAGCGCATTCGCGTGCTTGAGCGCCGCAACGTCAGCGACGCGTTCGATTTCGGGGACATCCTTCGCGCCGAGGGCGCGGCGGAGCGGCATCGCGAGCGTTGCGACGAGTCACGCGCCGAGGAAGGGTTGCTGCGCGACCGGGCGCGCGCGCTGTCGGGCGATTCCGGCCTTGCGACCTTCGACACTTCGGGGCTCATCGGCGTGGATGGCGTGGAAGCGTGGGCGCTTGCCGCTTCCGCTCCCGACACGTCGGGCCCTCGCCTGCGCGCAGCGCGGCGCGATGCGGAGGCTGCCGACGCCCAGTATCGCCTGGCGGTGGCGGAGAACCGTCGCTTCCTGAGTTTCGTCGAGCTCGGATATGATTACGGGACCCGTCGCAAGGAGGCGGACGACCGGGCGGCCGGAAAGGATTACGACCTCGACAAGGCGTACGTCATCGAGGTCGGCTTCCGGATTCCGTGGGGCGGCACCGATGTCCTGCGCCGTCGCGTGGAGTCCGAGGGGCGCCGCGCGGCGGTGCGCCGCGTTCAGGAAGACGAGGCGATGGACCTCCGCGAGGCCGTCACGACCATCCGCACCCTCGCGGCGCGCTATCGCGCGGTGAAGACGCGCGAAACCGAGCTCGACGCCTCCGCACGCCTGCGCCGCTACGCCTCGCTGTCGTCGGCTGATCCCGTCATCGTGCTCACCCTTCGGCAAGCGGTCCTGGAGAGCGCGCTGCGGCGCGAAGAGGCTCGCTTCGACATGCTGCGCGAATACCTCAAGGCCGCCGCCATCGCCGGCGAGTTCTCGCGGCGTCCCGCGCGCAACATGCTTTCGGAGCGCATGGAGGCCTTGGTCGAATGAGCCGCGCGACCCCTCCGGTCGGAGTCCCGGGAGGCAAGCAGGCGGAAATGCCCGCCGTGCTGCAGCGCTATGAGCTGAAGTACACCATTCCCCGCTGGCAGGTGGCGGAGGTCGAGGATTTCATCCGGCCGTACGTCTTCATGGACGCTTATTCCGAGCGTTGCGAGGGAGGCTTCTATCGGGTGAACAGCCTTTACCTCGATTCTCCCGATCTCCTCTTCCTCCGGACCCGCATCTGCGGCGCCCAGGACAGGTTCAACATGCGCGTGCGCACTTACGGAGAGGTTCCGGGCCTGCCCTGGTTCGCCGAGATCAAGCACAAGAGCGGGGAGACCGTGCGGAAGACGCGCGCCGTGATCCGCGACGCGGACCTGGAGGATGTTCTCCTGGGAGCGGCGCGGGAGTGGGAAGACCCCAAGTTGGCGGAGTACCGCCACCACGTGCTCACTTACAACGCGCGCCCTTGGGTGCAGACCAGCTACCAGCGCAAGGCCTTCATCTCGCATTGCGACGATTACGCGCGCGTGACCTTTGACATCGGCCTCGAGTACGCCCCGCAGGAGCGCTTCGATCCGACTCCCAACCTGGCGGAGATGGCGCCCTCCGACGCCGAGCCGCTGTACGATCCCGAGACCAGCGTGATCCTCGAGCTCAAGTGCTATACCTCCTATGTTCCGAGCTGGATGCTGGACCTTATCCGCTGCTTCGACCTGCGCCGCCGGGGTTTCTCGAAATACACCGCCGGCATGATTCCCACGCTGCAGCGGCTCGGGTATGACGGCTTTCCCTTCGAGTACGCGGGCGGCGAGTTTTAGGCCGCGAGTCCACCCGCCCAAATCAGGCGTTTTGAGGCGTCCAAGCGACGCGGAGGGGCCATGAATGCCCCTTTTTAATAGCTTTCCCCCTCACGCCAAGGGCTTTCGGCCCCATCCCGTATGACCTCGACGCAATCCCAAACCGCCCGTCCGGCGGAAGAATTTCTCCGGTACGCCTCGGAGCGCGTGAACACCGCCCTTGAGCGGCTGTTGCCGTCGGAAGCGGACGCCCCGGGAGAGCTCCACAAGGCCGAGAGGTATTCGATGTTCGCGGGAGGCAAGCGGCTGCGGCCGGCTCTTTGCGTCGGGGCCTTCGAGGCCTGCGGAGGGGAAGGGGACGCGGTCCTGCCCGCCGCTTGCGCCCTCGAGATGGTGCACACCTTTTCGCTGATCCACGACGACCTGCCTTGCATGGACGACGACGATTTTCGGCGCGGCCGGCCCACCAGCCACAAGGTGTTCGGCGAGGCGATGGCGGTGCTCGCCGGCGACGCGCTGCTGGTGCAGGCCTTCGAGATGGTCGCGGCCACCGGCAAGCCCGCCTGCGTGCTCACGCTGGCGCAGTCGCTCGGTTCGCGCGGCATGCTCGGCGGCCAGGTCGTCGACATCCTCAGCGAGGGCAAGTCGGTCGACCTCGCCACCGTGGACTACATCCACCGCCACAAGACGGCGGCGCTGATCGCGGGCTCGCTGGTGCTGGGCGCGCAGATGGCCGACGCTTCCGTCGCCGTGACCGAAGGCCTCCGGGAGTTCGGCTACAAGATCGGGCTCGGCTTCCAGATCGTCGACGACTGCCTCGACCTGGAACAGACCACCGAGGTGCTCGGCAAGGACGCCGGCTCCGACGTGGAGAACGGCAAGGCCACCTATCCTTCTCTGCTGGGCCTCGAGGCCTCCAAGCTGCGCGCGCACGAACTGATCGAGACCGCCGTCGCCGACCTGCGGGCGCTGCCCGTGCAGGGCGCGTCGCTGGAGGCGGTCGCGCGCTACATCCTCACCCGCGTCAACT
>DATAHJ010000074.1:0-3392 GCA_036263275.1 Fibrobacteria bacterium
GCCACGTGCAGGCCCACGGACCATGACTTGGCGGAGAGTCCTGCGGTGAGCACCACGCCGGCCGCTACGGGCGTCGTGCGCCAGCTCGCGGGCGATTCGGGAGCGCGCGTTGACAGCAATACCGCCAAAGTGACACCGACCGGCAAAATCCAGGAGCGCGGCCCCGCGATGACGAGGGCAACGAGCGCGATGCCGCAACCCACGAAGGTATTGTAGATGCGCAGCCGGAAACTCTCAAGCGCGCTTTGGATGCGGGGCTCGGTGATGAACACCATGGTGATGATGGCCCAGATGGCGTGGTTGTCGCCCAGGCGCTGGAGCAGGATCCAGAGAAATGCCGTGCCGAGGAAAATGCGCACGGCGTAATGGACCGCGAGGGGGTCGCGAGCGAGGGTTTTTCGAAGCAGGGCGCCGATCCGGATGCGTGTCATCACGCATGAAAAATAGGTCTTCGCCACGGTCCGGACCTTCCGAACCTCCCTCCCGTGCCTCCCGTTCAGCTACCTTTGACGCTCGCATGACCCATTTTTGGCCACTTCGGAATGAAAAGAACCTGACATGGATGCGGTGACGCAGGCGCGCCACCGCATGGCCGACGCCGTCTTCCGCCGCCTGGGCATCGAGGACGATTTCCTTCGCCGGGCGCTCGAAGAAGTTCCCCGCCACGCCTTCCTCGACTCGGCCCAGCACCACTCGGCATACGAGGACAAGGCGCTGCCGATCGGCATGGGCCAGACCATCTCGCAGCCGACCATCGTGGCGATGATGACGCACGCGCTGGCCCCCAATGCGGGCGACAAGATCCTCGAGATCGGAACGGGGTCGGGCTACCAGACGGCCGTCCTGGCGCGCTACACGCCCCGGCTGCACACCATCGAGCGGGTGGCGGAGCTTTCGCGCCGCGCCCAAGGGGTGCTGGAGTCGCTGGGCCTGCGCAACGTGATCTATCGCATCGGCGACGGCAGCTTGGGCTGGGAAAGCCGCGCGCCCTACGACCGCATCCTTGTGGCGGCGGGAGCGCCCGTGGCGCCCGAGGCGCTGAAGCGCCAGCTTGCGGATGGCGGTCGTCTGGTCATCCCGGTGGGCGGGCGCGACACGCAGCGGCTTTTGGCCATCGACCGCGTCGGCGAAAGCTTCGTGGAGAGCGACATGGGGGAGTGCCGCTTCGTGCCCTTGCTGGGCGCGCAGGGATTCGCGGAAGATGCCGGAAGGGCGAAGGGGGCGTTCGGGTTCTGAAAAGAGGGATGTTCCCTGCCGGCCCACCTTCGTCGAACGTGGAAGGTGGAGGAATATCAGGGCGGCTGGAGCCCGCCGGAATGGCGAGAAACAAACCTCTCGTTTGTGCCCTCCACCTTCCACCGTCCACCTTCGACAAAGGGATGATGGCGAAAGCTTCCAAGCCTACTTAGCCGCCCTTGTCTTCTGAAATCCGTCGATCGCCGTGGCGAGGCGACGGGCGATTTCGCGCTGGCCGTCCTTCGACGTCAGCACGGCCCGGTCGCTCGGGTTGGTGATGAAGCCCATCTCGAAGAGCATCGCGGGCATGTAGGCGCCCACAAGAACGAAGAAGCCGGCCTGGTGCGCTCCCGTCGTGTACTTGGGGATATCGAAGCCCGCGAAGTTGCGGACCACCGACTCCACCAGCGCCTCGCTTTGCTTCGAATAGAGGTTCAGCTGGTGCTCCAGCAGGATCCAGTCGAGGGGGGCGATCTCGGTCCTCTTCTTGCCGCTCTGCTCCTCCGCGGCCTGGTTCTCGCGCCGGGCGATGGCCTTGTCTTCCTCGCTCTCGGCCTCGCGGAGGATGTAGCCCACGTAGCCGTTCACCGCGTTCAGGCGGCTGGGGGTGCCCGCCATCGAATTGCAGTGCAGGCTGACGAACAGGTCGCCGCCGCTGTCGGAGGCGAATTTAGGCCGCTCGGGCAATGTCTTGAAGGTGTCGTCTTCGCGCGTGAGCAGCACGCGGTATCCGCGCGCCTCGAGCTCGATGCGCAATTGCTTCGCCACCGCGAGGTTCACGTCCGCCTCATGCACGCCCGCGGAGATGGCGCCGGGATCCTTTCCGCCGTGGCCGGCGTCCACGATGACGGTGGCGCGCTTGCCTGTCCTGACGGGGGCCGGGCGGACGGTCACGCGCCAGCCGCTGTCCTCGCGCGCGAGCTCGATGCTGTCGCGCGGGTCGCGCAGGCGAAGCGTGAACTGGGCCGTATTGCCCTCCTGGCGCACCTCCACGCTTTGCACTCCGCCCGTGCCTTCGAGCCGCTTCGGAGCGGCCCCATCAAGCGTCGCCTCGAAGGCGCGCACGATATAATGGGGCCGCGTCAGGATGCCCTGCCACGGTGTTTCGGTCGTTCCCGCCCCGCCGGTCGAGCGGATGTGCAGGATCGAAGCGTCCGGGCTTTCTTCCAGCGTCAGGCCGGAGACGCGCGAGGCAGCCTTCGCCGCCGGGGCGGCAGGGAGCGGTGCGGCCCGCATGCCTACTGGAGTCAAGGTGATGTCGAAGCGGGCGCGCAGCAGTCGCAGGAGCGGATGCAGGGGGAGATAGACCCGCTCGGGGCCGCGCCGCACGGGATAGGTGAGGTTGTAGGTCCTTTCCTGCACGGCGACGAAGGGATTGTCGAGGGTGAAGGTCCATTCCCGTCCTGAAGGATCGCGCAGCCGCATTTGCTGCGCGGCGGGATCCCATTGCGGAGTCGCGACGAACAGCCGCTCGAGGAACTCGGAGGAGACGTAGGCCACGTCCTCGAAGGTGGTGTCCGCGAACGCGCCGCCGCCGAAGGTCACCTGGGCGTTGCGGAGCGCCGGGAATTCCACGGCGCGCGCGGCCGGTGCGAGGAGGCTCGTCAAGGCGAAAAGAGTGAGTGCCGCGCGAGTGGAGAAACGCATCAGCGGGTCCTCATGCGCAGGGCGCGGGCGATCTCGACCTTCGCTTCCTGCTTCGCCTTGTCGGCGCGCTTGTCGCGCGCATCCTTGCCCTTGCCCACGCCGATCAGCACCTTGAGGTGGTCGCCCTTGAAATAGGCCTTCAGCGGCACGAGGGTGTGCCCCTGGCGCGAGGTCGCCTCGTCCATCTCGCGGATTTCCTTCGCGTGCGCGAGCAGCTTGCGTTCGCGGCGCGGCTCATGGTTGAAATGGGCGGCCTTGCCGTATTCGTCGATGTGGGCGTTCACGAGGAACAATTCCCCCTTGCGCACCTGCCCGAAGGCCTCTGCCAGCGAGAGCTTGCCCATGCGGATCGATTTCACCTCGGTGCCCTTGAGCATGATGCCCGTCTCGTACGTCTCGAGGATGGAGTAATCGTGCCGGGCGCGGCGGTTTTCAATGGTCGGAAGGGGGGAGGACACGGGGTAAAAATAGGATTCTGGGCGAAGCTTCGCCGTTGGTGGAAACGAATC
>DATAHJ010000075.1:0-5771 GCA_036263275.1 Fibrobacteria bacterium
CGACCTCCTCCTCCCCATCCTCGAGGAGTTCCAGGTCCCCGTCGCCGTGGTCTTCGACCCCGCCGCCGCCGAGCAACTGTCGAAGCGCTGGAAGGGCGGCAAGGTCATCGCGGGCATGGATGGCCTGCTCGAGCTGGTCGCCGATCCATCCGTCGACTACGTCCTGAACGGACTCGTGGGCTCCATCGGCGTGCGCCCCACGCTCGAGGCCATCCGGCGCGGCAAGCAGGTGGGCCTCGCCAACAAGGAAAGCATGGTGATGGCCGGCGACCTCATCAACGCCGCGCTGCGCGAGCATCCCGAAAGCGCCCTCGTCCCCATCGACTCCGAGCACTCCGCCATCTTCCAGTGCCTGTCCGGCCGCCCCGTCGACGAGGTCGACTTCGTGCAGCTCACGGCATCGGGTGGCCCGTTCCGCGAGCGCCCGGCCGACACCTTCGCGGCCATCACCAAGGCCGACGCGCTCAAGCACCCCACGTGGGTGATGGGCGAGAAGATCACCATCGACTCGGCCACCTTGATGAACAAGGGGCTTGAAGTGATCGAGGCCCACCAGCTGTTCGGGGTGGACTTCGACCGCGTGAAGGTGGTCGTGCACCCCAGCTCCATCGTGCATTCGCTGGTGCAGTTCCGCGACGGCTCGCTGATGGCCCAGCTCGGCTGTCCGGACATGTGCGTCCCCATCCTCTACGCGCTCGCGCACCCCGAGCGCCTCGCGCTCGAAACGCCCCGCCTCGATCTGGCCTCTATTGGCAAACTGGAATTCTTCCCGCCCGACTTCGGCAAGTTCCCATGCCTCCGCCTGGCCTACGAGGCGGGGGGTCGCGGCGGCACGGCCCCGGCCGTGCTCAACGCCGCCAACGAGGCGGCGGTGGATCTCTTCCTGCGCGAAAAAATCGCCTTCGCGCGCATCCCCGCGCTGCTCGAAGAAGTCCTAGGACGCGCCTCCATCGTTCCTCTCGACAGCCTAGAGACCGCCGTCGAAGCGGACCAATGGGCACGTCAAGCCGCCGTCGAAGCGGCGGCTTCTTCGCGGGCGTAAGTGCGCCGCGCGCGGGACTCGTTGCTCGCAGCGAATACCGAACGAAGAAAAACGACAGACGCCGGAGCCCCGGGCCACGCCCATCCACCCATCCCGACATGAGCGCCGAAGGCGCGAATCAGCGAGAGCAGGAGGACCGAGGAGCGATACTGGAGTATCGCGACGCAGGCCGACGCACTATCGCGCCGCCCCGCGGCCCGGCGCAGCGAAGCTTCGCCCGGAACGCCATCGACCGCTCTATCCTGAAACCCTTGTAACCCCCTCCCCCCGACATTCCTAAGTTGTGCTCATGCCAGAACTCACCGGCTATTGGTCCTTGCTCTACCAGCTCCCTATTGGAATCATTGGCCTCAGCTTCATGGTCTTCGTCCATGAACTCGGCCATTTCCTCGCCGCCAAGAAAATGGGCGTGCGGGTGCACACCTTCTCCATCGGCTTCGGCAAGAAGATCGTTCGCTGGAAGCGCGGCGAGACGGAGTACTGCCTCTCCCTGATCCCATTCGGCGGCTACGTCGCGATGGCAGGCGAAAACCCGGATGAAGGCGGCTATGGCGCCACCGACGAGTTCCAGCAAAAATCCGTGGCGGCGCGCATCTTCATTGCCGTCGCCGGCCCCGCAGCCAACATCCTGTTCGCCTTCGTCATCCTCTTCGGCCTCTACATGGTCGGCGTGGACGAGCCCAAGCCCGGCCTCACCGTCGGCCACGTGGAAGAAGTTTCGGCAGGCGCAAAGGCGGGCGTGCATCAGGGAGACGAAATCCTCTCTTTCGCCGGCAAGCCCATGCACGACTGGGAGCAATTCACGCGCGAGGCCGCACTTTCGGGCGCGGGGCCCTTCCCTCTCGCCATTCGTCGCGGAGCGCTCGATACGACGCTTTCCATCGCGCCGGAGATGAACCCGAAGTTCGGCGTGGCCCTCACGGGCATCGTGGGCGAATGGGAAGTGCGCGTGCACAAGGTGATGCCCGGCCGCGCCGCCGACAAGGCGGGCCTGCGCCAAGGCGACCTGATCGAGCGCGTGGACGGGACGCCCGTGCCCACGCCGATGGCGCTCATCGACATGATCAACGGATCGGAAGGACGCTCGCTGATCTTCTCGGTGCGGCGGGACAAGGTCGCGCTCGACCTGCCCGTGACGCCCGCCTATGACAAGGACCTGAAGCGCTGGCTCGTGGGCATCCAGCCCGCGGCCGTGATGCCCACGGTTCGCGTGCGGCGCGGCCCCATCGAGAGCGCGCGCGAGGCCGGGTTGACCACTTGGTCGCACGCGACCTTGGTGTTCCGCACCTTCGGCCGCGTCGCCACGGGCGACGTGCATGTCAAGGCGCTCTCGGGCCCCATCGGCATCGTGCAGATGATCTCGGGCAGCCTGCGCGAAGGATTCCGGAAGTTCCTGGAGTTCACGGCGATGCTCAACACCAACCTCGGCGTGCTGAACCTCCTGCCGCTGGCCATCACCGACGGCGGGCTGATCCTGCTGCTGCTGATCGAGGCCGTGCGCCGCAAGCCGGTGAGCGCGCGCGTGCAGGGCGCCATCAACCGCGTAGGGCTAGCCTTCTTCATCACGCTGTTCCTGTTCATCACGTTCCAGGACATTTTGCGGGTGCCGATGTTCCTGGATTGACCGGGGACGCATTGTAGGGGCGAATGATCATTCGCCCCTACATGCCGCACATCGGCACCCGAAACCCCGATTTTCTACGTTGAAAGCCATGAAAATCCTCGTGATCGGAAGCGGCGGGCGCGAGCACGCCATCGCCCTCAAGCTTTCGCAGTCGGCGCGCAGGCCGGCCCTGCTTTTCGCGCCGGGCAATCCCGGCATGGCCGGCCTCGGCACCTGTCATCCCGTCGCCGCCGATGACGTGCCCGGACTTTTGGCCCTCGCCCTTGCCGAAAAACCCGACCTTACCGTAGTGGGCCCCGAGGTTCCCCTCGTGAAGGGCCTTGTGGACGTATTCGAAGCCAACGGCCTCACGGTGTTCGGCCCCTCGGCCGCCGCGGCGCGGCTGGAAGGCTCCAAGGCTTTCTCCAAGGACTTCATGGCGCGCCACGGCATCCCCACGGCCGCCTTCGAGACCTTCCGCGACTATGAGGCGGCCCGCAAGTACCTCGACAAGACGGGCGCACCCGTGGTCGTGAAGGCCAGCGGCCTCGCCGCCGGCAAGGGCGCCGTCGTCTGCCTGACGATGGACGAGGCGTACGCCGCGCTCGACTCGATGCTCGGCCCGGGAGCCGTGTTCGGCGAGGCGGGCAGCGAAGTCGTGATCGAGGAGTTCATGGAAGGCGAGGAAGCCTCGGTGTTCGCGGTGTGCGACGGCGAGCGGTTCGCGCTTTTGCCGACGGCACAGGACCACAAGCGCGCCTACGATGACGACAAGGGCCCCAACACCGGCGGCATGGGGGCCTACTCCCCCGCCCCGATCATGACGCCCGCGCTCCTTGAGCAAACCCGGCGCGAGGTGATCGATCCCACCCTCAAGGGCATGCGCGACGAAGGCTGCCCGTACAAGGGGGTTCTCTACGTGGGCCTCATGCTCACCTCGAAGGGACCCAAGGTCGTGGAATACAACTGCCGACTGGGCGACCCGGAGACCCAGTGCGTGTTGCCGATCCATGACGGCGACCTCGCCGAACTGTTCCTGGGGGCGGCAAAGGGGCGCATCGACGCGGCCGCGCCGGGACAGGTCAACGGATCGGCCGCGGTGGTGGTGGTCGCCTCGGGCGGCTACCCCGGCGCTTACAAGAATGGTCTGCGTATCGAGGGGATTGAGGCCGCCGAACGCGTGACGGGGGTGCAGGTGTTGCACGCGGGCACGCGCATGAAAGATGGCATCTTGGAAACGGCCGGCGGCCGCGTGCTCGGGGTGACCGGGCGGGGCGCCACGCTGCGTGAGGCTCTCGACGCGGCCTACGCCGGCGTGGACCACGTCCGCTTCGAGGGCATGCATTACCGCAAGGACATCGGGAAGAAGGGGCTGAAGGGCTGATGATGGCCAAGGCCCTCCTCTTTCTTGCCGCCTTGGGGGCACCCCTGTGGGCCGCTCCTCCGGCGCCCAAGGACACCGTCGACTTGCGCGAGCTTCCCATGGTCGCGCCCCTGAAGGCCCCCGAGCAACTGCTGTTCGACATCGTCTGGGGAGGCTGGAGCTTCAACTGGGTGCGCGCCGGGCAGGCCACGCTGGACCTCCTGCCTACCTCCAACCCCAAGGTGCTGCAGATCCGCAGCCTCGCTTGGGGCACCCCCTTCTTCCAATCCATCTACCCGGTGCGGGACACCGTCATCTCCTACGTGAACGCCAAGGGCATGTACCCCTTGGCCTTTTACAAGATCCTCAACGAAGGCTCCTACAAGGCCCGGCAGAGCGCCGAGTACGACCAGAAGGCCGGCCGCATCAAGACCGGCGACACCGCGTTCTCGATCCCGCAGTTCTCCCACGACGTCCTCTCGGCCTTCTATTACATCCGCACCCAGCCGCTGGCCGTGGGCAAGAGCCTTGAGCTATCGGCCGTCTCGGGTGACAAATCCTACAAGCTGAAGGTGATTTGTCATCGTGAGGAAACCGTCGAGGTGCCTGCGGGCAAGTTCAAGACCTGGGTGATCGAGCCCGTGCTCAAGGAAGACGGGCTGTTCAAGGCCAAGGGCCAGCTGTGGATCTGGGTGACCCGCGACGAGCGCCGGCTGCCGGTGAAGATGCAGAGCAAGATCCCGGTGGGCTCGGTGAAGGCCGAGCTGGTTCGCATCGGATCCCGGGACTAACCTCCCCGGTTTTCTTGGCCGGACAACACGACCCGGCCGCGCCGAAGCGTCCTCCGCCCCGCCCCGCCATCGCGCTGTTTGTCACGATCCCTTACACGACTCTCGGTCATCCCCTTTGCCGGGAATGCGTCCGGACTATATATTCCCATCAGACCCATCCGGTCATGACACCACGATCCACCCTTCAGGAGATGTGACGATGAAAAATTTCGACAACGACAACGGAAGCGCCACCCCCATCCACGACCTCTTCGCCGCCATCCCGCCCGCCGCCTCCGCGATGGCGAAGGAAGTGAAGGCCGTCGCCAAGGCCGTGGTGAAGGAAGCCAAGAAGGCCGTCAAGCAGGCGAAGAAGGCGAAGAAGGCCGCCAAGAAAGCCACCAAGCAGGCGAAGAAGGTCGTGAAGAAGGTCAAGACCGTCGTGAAGAAAAAGGCGGCGAAGAAGACCGTGAAGAAGGCCGTCAAGCAGGCGAAGAAAGTCGTGAAGAAGGCCGCGGGGAAAGCGAAGAAGGCCGCCAAGAAGGCGGTGAAGCAGGCGAAGAAGAGGAAGTGACGGCCGACCTTCCCGCAAGGCAAACAAAAAACCCCGCTCACGCGGGGTTTTTTGTTGGGTCCGGAGGACACCGGGCTAGAACGCATAGCCGATCTTGAGGCTGGAGTACCAATCCTTGGGCGTGGTGGTGATGGCTTGGCGAAGCGGCAGGTTGGAATCGGTGTAGCCGCGATAGATGCCCGGACGATAGTGATCATTGGCCACCTGCGCCGTCAAGGTCACGTGCTGGTGGAAGGTGCGCGCGGCGTTCACCGACCACTTCCAGTCGTCGCGCTTGAAGTCCTGCGGCGAGGACGGGTTCCAGTTGCGCGGAAGCGGAGAATACTCGCCCTTGTTGAAGTTGGAAAGGTCGTCGGCATTGCGCGAGCCGTACCATTCGACCTCGACCGACAAGTGGTCAAGGTACCCGAAGGCTGGAG
>DATAHJ010000076.1:0-5972 GCA_036263275.1 Fibrobacteria bacterium
GCTCCACGATCTCGGCGAGCTCCCACGACTGCGCCATGCCGCCGTTGGTGTCGCACAGCACGATGCAATCCGCGCCGCCCTCCTGGGCGGCCTTGACGGCCGCGAGCGCGTACTCCGGGTTCGCCTTGTAACCGTCGAAGAAATGCTCGGCGTCATAAACGACCTCCTCGCAATGCTTCTTGAGGTACGCCACCGACTCGCGGATCATGCGCAGGTTCTCTTCCAGCGTGGTGCGCAGCACCTCGGTGACGTGCAGGTCCCAGCTCTTGCCGAAGATCGTGAGCACGGGCGCGCCCGACTCCACCAGCGGCTTCAGGATGGGATCGTTCTCCGGATCGCCCTTGGGCCGGCAGGTGCTGCCGAAGGCCGCGATCTTCGCGTGCTTCCATTCCATCGCCTTCGCGCGGCGAAAGAACTCCACGTCGGTGGGATTGGTGGGGTTGGGCCATCCGCCCTCGATGTAGTCGACCCCGAAGGCGTCGAGCCGGCGCGCCACCGAGAGCTTGTCCTCGAGCGAGAACGAGATGCCCTTGGCCTGGTTGCCGTCGCGCAGGGTGGTATCGTAGAGGAAAACCTTCTTGCCGTTCTTCATGATTTCATCCTTGTCTCTTGCGTCCCCATTTCCCGGCATTTCATTCGCTGGAAACAAAAAAGCCCGCTCATGCGGAGCGGGCTTTTCAGGGAACCGGAATATCCCTAAACGCCGCTCCGCCGCGGGTCGATAATTCGAATGAGGATGTTCCGGGTCGTTCGCATGCCCATAAGATAATCACTGGAACAGGGGATGATGCGGGGGTTTTCGTTGCGGGTTTCGCATTTTTCGCGGGAAAAGCGAGTATTCTGTGGGCAATCCCCGGAGGCCTCGCATGTCCGCATTCCGCAACCTCGCCCGCTCGTCCATCGCCGTGATCGCCCTCCTGTTCGGCGCCCGCAACACCGCCGCCATGCCGGCGGCGGGGGAGACCGCTCCCGCCTTCTCGCTGCGCAGCGAGGAAGGAGTGCCCGTCTCGCTCAAGGATTATCGCGGGAAATGGGTCGTCCTGTATTTCTATCCGAAGGACTTCACCTCGGGCTGCACGCTCGAAGGGCGCAACTTCCAGCGCGACTCCGCGAAGTACGCGGAGCGGGACGCCGTGATCCTGGGCGTGAGCATGGACGACGCGCGGTCGCACAAGGACTTCTGCGCGAAGGAGGGCCTCGCCTTCAAGCTGCTCGCGGACACCTCGGGCGCGGTGTCGAAGGCTTACGGCTCGGTGATGGCATTGCCCGGCAAGCAACTCTCCGCGCGGAATACTTTCCTCATCGACCCGCATGGGAAGGTCGCGCGGACTTGGACAAAGGTCGATGTCGCGGGGCATAGCGAGGACGTGCTGAAGGCGCTGGACGAACTCCGGAAATGAAGGTTTCCGGTTCACGATTTGAATCGGATCCTCCCGTCTTCCTTTCGCTTTCGACTCACCCGCATTACGCTTCGTAACGCTTCTCGCGTTTTTCGCGTTTCCTCCGCGGATCGGGCGCGTGGAAGATTTTTCTCCTTGTTCGGGCATGTCCTCCTTGTATGCTGATTTCAAGCAACCAAGGAGTCGCACATGCAGCAGTCCAACAGAACGACCAGAACCCCCCAGCAAAACCGCAACCGTCGCGCGTGGTGGTACGTCATCCTCGCCGCGGTGGTCCTCATCGTGATCCTGCTCATCGTCCGCAATCGCCGCGACGCGATGGAATACGGCCCCGGACCGATGATGGACTCGACCTCCGACACTTCCCTCACTTCGCCCGCCGAGCGCGGCTACGACGGGATGTCGGACACCGGGAGCTTGAACGACCGTTCCGACACGGGGGACACGGCCCGCAACCTCTACCCTGCGCCCGCCGGCACCGGTGTCACTCCGAGCGCGGGCTCCGGAACGGGCACGGGCGGCGGTACGGGTACGGGCATGGGTGGCGGGGGCGCGTCCACTCCCGTGACTCCCGGGGCGGGTGCGCCATGAGCCGCTTTGACCGACCCCTCCCAGGCGTGGCCTTCGCCCTCGTCCTGGCTGCCGGCACGCTGGTCGCCGTGGCGAACGGCGACGGGAAGGCTCCTCCCACGACCTCGACGGGGCGCGAGCTGAACGGGCCCGGCGCGCATCATGAGGAATACATCGTTCCTCCGTCGGACAGTTCGCATGTCGCACCTCCGGACACCGTGCGGGAGTGGCGTTCCCAGCCGAAGGTTCGGCGCGATTCCGCGGATTCGGACATGTCGCGCGCGCGCTCCGACAAGCCTCCGCAAAGGCCGCCCACGCCGGGCATCGACGACAAGTCCTCCACGCGGCCGGGGGAATAGGATGCATTCGCGAGCGGCGGGTATCACGTTCCTTCTGGCGGCTTCGCTATGGGGAGTTGCCCAGGGCGCTTCCCACGTGCCAAAGGCAAAGGCGGCTTCCGGGTTTTTGCCCGGCGAGGATGTGACGGAACTGGCCGCGCGCGACACGACTTCGCTCGACAGGAGCCCGAAGCGCAGCGCGGCGGACAGTGCGTTGCGCGACCGGATTCCGGAACGGATGGAGACCGATACCGCGCGCGGTCCCCGAACCCGGGCTTCCGAAACACGGGAGCCGGACAGCCTGAGGGGATCGGGATCAGGGCCGACGCGACCGGGAAAGCCTTCGCGGCCGACCTCGCCCCGTGAGCCCCCTTCGATTCCGGAGGGCGGGCGCGGCGGTTCACCGCGGCCCACGACTCCCGGAACGCCGGGCCCCTAGCCTTGGAAGGCTGAGAAGTCCGCGACGTTGAGGACGACGCCGCGGACTTCGCGCAGGAGGCCCACGCGGCCCGCGCGAACCTTCGCGTCGGGATCATTGACCATCACGCCCGTGAACAAATCGGCGACGGGCTTTTGCAGCGTGGCGATGGTGCCAAGCGCCTTGTCCCAGGCCTGATTCTTGACCGCGGCGTCCACCGCCGCAGAGGCCTTCGACAGGGCTTCGACGAGGGCCTTCTCGACGGGTTGGGCCAAGGCGTTGGGATAGTATTCGCCCTCGGGCGCGTCCTTCAGGATGTTGTTCACGCGCTTGAACGTCTCGGCGATCTGCGCGAACTCCGCGCTGTCGCGGAAGGCCTGCAGGGCCTGGAGGCGCGTGACAAGGCCCGGAACATCTTCCCACGACGCCTTCGCGCCTAGCGCCGCATCGAAGGTATCGGGCGCGATGCCGCCGGGCAGGCCCGGACGGCCGGTCTCGGCGAAAAGGTTCCGCGCGCGGTCGCGGAAGAAGGCGAGGAGCTTCTCCTGCAGGCCTTTCCGTTCGTCCGCGGAGAGCACCGAGGAAGGGAATTGACCCAGCGTGTCCGCCAAAAGGTCCGAAAGCGGAACGCGGATGTTCTTGTTCAGGAGCAGCGCGATCGTCGTCCATGCGGCACGGCGGAGTGCAAAGGGGTCGGCCGATCCCGTGGGGATCTTGCCCTTGCCGAAGAGTGCGACCAGCGTGTCGAGGCGGTCGGCGAGGCCGACCAGCGCACCTTCGTCCGTCTTCGGATAGCCGTCCTCGGCGTTCCGCGGGAGGTAATGGTCGAGGATGCCGTCGGCCACGACCTCCGGCAGCTTCTCGTCGAGCGCGTAGTAACGGCCCACGGTGCCCTGCAGCTCGGGGAACTCGCCCACCATCTGCGTGACGAGGTCGTTCTTGCACAGCATGGCGATGCGCTCGGTGGCCTCGATTTTTTCGGGCTTCCAGCCCAAGCGTGCGCCGAGCAAGGAGACGAGGTTCTCGACGCGCTTGGTCTTGGCGTAAATGCTGGCGCCCTCGCCCAAGTCCTTCAGGAAGGCGACGGCCTTGAGGTCCTCGCGCCGCTCGAGGAGCGTTTTCTTCTTGTCCTCCGCGAGGAAGAACTCCGCGTCGGCGAAGCGCGCGCGCACGACGCGCTCGTTGCCTTCGCGGATCAGCGCATAGTCCTTCGACTCCATGTTGGAGATGGCCATGAACTTGTTCGCGAGCTTTCCGGCCTTGTCCGTCAGGGCGAAGAGCTTCTGGTGCTCGCGCATCTCGGAGACGAGCACTTCCTCGGGAATGGCCAGGAGCGTGGCGTCGAAGGAGCACAGCACGGGCACGGTCCATTCCGTCAGCCAGGTCACGGTGTCGAGCAGGTCCTCGTCGGTGCGCCACTTGAGGCCGGCCTTCTCGGCCTCGGCGATGGTGAGCGCGCGGATGTTGTCCTTGCGCTCGGTTTGGTCGACGATCACCTTCGCCGCGCGCAGCGTATCGAGGTAATCCTTGCGGCCCGCCTTCACGGCGACCCATTCGTTCTTCAGGAAGCGGTGTCCGCGCGTCTTGTCGCCGGCCACGATGCCCGCGAAGCTCACGGGAATCACGCTCTCGCCCAGGAGCGCGACCATCCAGGTCACGGGTCGCACGAAGGATTCACCCTCGCCGTTGCCCCACTTCATGGTCTTGTACCAGTGGATGTCGGAGAAGATCCCGGGGATAGCCTCGGCGAGAATTTCGCGCGCATCACGGCCTTTTTTCTCGACCTGCGCGAAGAGGTAGCCGTCCTGGATCTTGAGGTCCGATTCGTTCAGCCCGTTCTTCTTCGCGAAGGCGAGCGCCGCCTGCGTCCACTTGCCTTCGGCGTCACGCGCGACCTTCTCGGGCGCGCCCTTCATGGCGAGCGACTGGTCGGGCTGGCGCGTCTTCATCGACGCGATCGAGATCGCGATGCGGCGCGGGGTGGCGAAGATCTTCACGTCCTGGGGCTCGAGGCCGCTGGCACCGAGGTGCTTTTCGATCAGGCGCGGGAGCTGCTCCATCAGGGGTCCGAAGACGCGCGCGGGCATTTCCTCGACGCCCAGTTCGATGAGGAGAGGCGCGGTGGCATCCTTCGAGGGCGATCCTGCCGTCGCCTGGACCCCGGCCTGCGCCGGGGTGACGGAGGTGGGCGCGGCCTTCGCCATCGGGAATCCCAGGGATTCCCGGTTCGCCAACCACGCCTCGGCCACGGCCTTCGCCAGCGCGCGCACGCGCAGGATATAGCCCTGCCGCTCGTTCACCGAGATCGCGCCGCGCGCGTCGAGGAGGTTGAACGAATGGCTGGCCTTCATGCAATAGTCGAAGGCGGGGGCAGGAATGCCGGCCCCGCACAGGCGGATGCATTCCTTCTCGAACTTGTCGAAGAGGTCGTAGTGCAGCGCGCTGTCGCTCTGTTCGAAGTTGTGCACCGAGAACTGGTATTCGTTCTGCTTGAACAAGTCGCCGTACGTCACGGCATCATTGTATTGCAGCTCGAACATCGAGTTCTTCTTCTGCAGGTACATGCAGATGCGTTCTAAACCGTAGGTGATTTCGCCCATCACGGGCTTGAGATCGAGGCCGCCCACCTGCTGGAAGTAGGTGAACTGCGTGATCTCCATGCCGTCGAGCCACACTTCCCAGCCGAGGCCCCAAGCGCCCAGGGTGGGGGATTCCCAGTCGTCGTGCACGAAGCGGATGTCGTGCTCGTCGGGATTGATGCCGATGGCGCGGAGAGAGCCGAGGTATTGGTCGACGATATCAAGCGGGCTGGGCTTGAGCACGACCTGGAACTGGTAGTAGTGCTGGCCGCGGTTGGGGTTGTCGCCGTAGCGGCCGTCCTTGGGGCGGCGGCAGGGTTCGATCCAAGCGGCATTGAACGGCTCGGGGCCGAGCGAGCGGAGGAAGGTCGCGGGATTGAACGTGGCGGCGCCCTTTTCGACGTCGTAGGGTTGGGCCACGAGGCAGCCGCGGTCGCTCCAGTACTTTTGGAGGGTGAGGACGAGGTCTTGGAAGTTCATGTGGGGGGAAAATTGCGTTTTTTCGGGGGAAAACCCAACAAAAAGGCCCATGGATTGAGGATTTCAACCGGAACAGGGGGAATGGGGGCTTCTTCGGGACGCTGCGCGGTTTGAGTCGCGTCGCGGTCACCGCTTTTTGACGCGGACTATTTCACGTAACGGATCCAGAGTGCCGAATCGGCGGGCG
>DATAHJ010000077.1:0-3557 GCA_036263275.1 Fibrobacteria bacterium
GGCCGCGTCGGTGATGACGTCGGTGCGGCCGCGGATGAACACCGTCGACCCTTCGCCGATCCGCGCGGCCACGGTGCCGGCGAGGAAGGTTTCGTAGGCCGAGACGGCGCGCGCCTGGTCGATGTCGAAGAGGATGGCGAAGCGCGAGGTCTCCTCGATCCCGTTCCCCTTGCGCGCGAGATGGAAGGAGAGTTCGCGGCGCAGCGTCGTTTCTGATCCACGGTCCCCATCCTTCCCGCGTTTCACGAGGCGTCCCGTGACCGTCGCCGCGTAGTTTCCGCGCTCGCGGCCTTGCAGGATGCGCGCGGCCGGGACTGCCTCGCGCGCGCGGACGAAGGGCCCGAGGCGCTGCGCCGCGCCGGAATCTCCCACGATCTCGATCGTCCACGAGGCCAGGCTGTCTTGGCCCGCGGGCGCGGCTGCGCTGAATACGACGCTGTCCGCGCCTTCTTCGCCGCGAATCTCCACGGGCCGCAGCATGAAGCCTTCTCCCACCTGCACGAGCAGTTCGGGAGACTGCGTGAGAATTTCCACCCGGCGGCCTTCGGCGCGGAGCATGTCGAGTTCCTCCGGCGTGCGGCCCAGCGGGAGGCGCGGCTCCTCGGCGGCCTCCACGGCGATGCGCCGACTCTCGATGCCGAAGGTCGCGGTCAGGTAACGTTTGACGGCTTCGGCGCGCGTCATGCCTTGGCCGGGATCCTGCGCGGCTTCCTTCGAATACAACCCGCGCAAGGTGATGCTTGCGTTGGGATATCGGCGCAGCCGGTCGCCCAGGACGTTGAGGATGTTGCGGTAGACGACCATTTGCCTCACGTTGCGACCGGTTGCGCGCGAAGGGTTTTGCGCCTGCAGCGTTTCCTCGCGGAAGGCCGCGGCTTCCTGCGGAGTCAATCGCACATAGCGCGCCGCGAAGTCCACTTCCTGGCGATCGAAGTACACGTAGTTGCGCAGCGGGAAGGTTTCCTGGATGCGGCGCGCGAAGACCGCGCGGGCGGGTGCCCGCACGGCCACCCGCAGGTCCGGTCCCGCCAAGGGCTTGCTCCTTCCGAATAGGATGGAGACGCCGAGGCGCAAGGTGGAAAGCGCCCACCATTCCGTGTCGTGGTCGGTGTCGCGCGGGTCCTGCCCGAAATGCGGCTGGTACGAGACGAAGGGGGCGATGCGGGTGCGTGTCCTTTGGCCCGGCCCTTCGAGGTCGAAGGCGTACCCGAGGCCGATTTGCCCTGAGTACGTGACCCCCCGCATGGCGCTGAAGTCCTGCTTCACGTCGGGTCGGTTCTCCCGTTCATACGTGAAGGATTTTTCCTCCGCGACGGGCGACCAGAGGAATCCGACGCGCGGCCCGGCGAACACGTGGAGTCCGCCTCCGAACGGTGCCCAGCGCAGGCTCGGTTCGATGGAGAGATAGGCGGGCCTTGCCTTGAGCGTGGCCTCTTCGTCGCAGGGTCGGCAGAGGATGGGGTCGAATTCGCCGCGACGATCGTCGTAGCCCACTTGCAGCATGCCGCCCCAGTGGGCGTTATGCCGGTACTCCAGCGAGGGCGCGACGTAGGGACCGATGCCGAAACCCTTGTGGAAGGGTTCGGGCGTGGTGGTCGAGCCGTTCAGCCGCTGCGTGGTGCCTTCGTAGAAGTTGAGGTTCGCCGCGCCGGAGAGGCCGATCCACCACGTGGGTTCTTCCTGTTCCTCCTGCGTTTGCGCACGCGCGGGAAGAACTCCCCCAAGGATTCCCCCGAGGGCGAGGGCTACGGCGGAGATTCCCCTTGTCATCGTCAATTGTATCCGGAGACGAAGCTCTTGACGTTGGACCAAGCGCTCGTGCCGCCGGGGCCGCTGGCGCTGACGCGCCAGTAGTAGGTGCCCGCGGGGATGGCGGTGGCGGGCACGTGGCCTTCGACGATGAAGAAGGCGGGGTCGGGGATGGAGGGCTGGTCGTTCACGAGCGTGGTGAACAAGGGGCTCGTCGAGACCTGCAGGTGGTAGCTGGTCGCGCCTGCCGATTGGAACCAGTACACGCGGAGGAAGGTGGGGTCGCCGAAGTCGGTGGTGTCGAGCACGGGCGCGGGGGGCGGCGTGCCGGTGGTGAAGGTCCACGAGGTGTCGGCGAGCGTGTCGCATTCGACGTTGGTGATGCCGTGCAGCAGGCGCGCGATGTAGGTCTCGTCGGCCAGCAGGTCGACATTGGGGTCGAAGGTGGCGGTGCTGGTGCCGGCGTCGTACGTCACGGCGCCCTGCACGGTGTCGAAGCCGAAGGGGGTGGCGCGCAGGAGGATGAAGTTGTTGGCGTTGAGGGTGGCCGGGTCGAGGACCTGGCTGAAGGTGGCGGTGACGACCTGGTCGGTGGCGACGCCCGTTTCGAGGTGCGCGGGGTCGATGTGGATGACCGTGGGCGGGTTGGGGACGTAGTGGGTGCCTTCGGGTTCCTGGACGCAGGCCGCGAGGAGGGAGAGCGCGGCGAGGGCCGAGGCAGCGAAGGTCGCCCGGCGGCGGGGGTAGGGGAGGGGCACGGGGGGAATGTAAGTAGGCGGACCTTCCTTGCCCCGTCGCCCCTTCTACCGGATCTGGACTTGCTTCGCCCGGTTGGTGTCGGCCAGGAAGGTGGCGCCCATCATGAGGCTGTCGTCGCGCACCCACAGGTCGCCGAAGTTCCGGTCGTAGGGCCGGCGAACTTTGCCGGTGACCCGCAGCGTGACATGGTAGCTGTATAAGCTCTCGCCCTCGCGCATCGAGTCCAGCTCGGCCCGCACGAAGCGTCGCGGATGTCTTACAAGATCTCTTGCATTAAGCTGCATCGCCAAAAAGGCAGGGCTAGTTCAACGTGGCCTGCTGGAGGCGAGACAATGCCATTTCAATTAGGCGATCGTCGAAGATTCCCATTTTGCGACGAGCAGCAGATCCTCCGGGCCATTTCGAAAGGCCTAGGCGTATTGAATCTATGGTAGGTGCATACTTCTCGCGCGACAATAACCAGTCCACTGTCGCAAGAAGTTCCATCCCCAAGGGTGACTCGAATCCTTCAATTACGACGCTTGTTTTTTCTAAAGCGGGTAAATATGGGACGGCATCCTCGCTTTTCAAGTATTCTGCCACGGACTCTCGCTTAGATTCTTCAAACCAAATAGGTTCGAAGGGCCCGGCGTCACTAAGTCGTCTTTCGCAATGCAGAAAGCTGCCGTCCAACCCATCAAGAAGGTGGCGCAGGGAATCTGCATAAGGGCCATATTTATTGGCTTCGAAACGCAGATGTAATGGGTCGTTGAGTTGTAGCGATTGAATGGCTCGTTGAAGAAACCAGCCCAGCTTTTGAACTTCAAGGTTGGTGCACTCCATTCCGAGGATAGAATAGCGACGGACGAGTTCAACAACCATAGCGCGGGCTGGCGTAAGAGCTTCAAGCCCTTCACGTTTGGGCGCATTATGGTAGGAAGGGGTAGGTTCATACACTAGAACCTCTACTTCTTGAAGTCCTGACAGCGAAGCATCTATTTCTCGTTTAACATGCGACCACTCTAAGCCTCCATTACCACACCCTAACGGAGGGATAGCTATGGAATGGA
>DATAHJ010000078.1:0-6064 GCA_036263275.1 Fibrobacteria bacterium
ACGCGCATACCGTCAAGGTCCATGTCTCTTCGCTTCGGGGTAAGCTAGGCCGCGACCTGGGACGGAAAATCGTCAATCTTCCCGGGCTTGGATACCGTTTCGACGCCTGACGCGGACTTGGGGGCGAGTCTGATTGACACGTCGGCACCAAACTATGAGATTTCCCACGCAACCGGTTCTGACCGGAAAACGCGCCGTGTACATTGTTCGGGAACCACCAAGGAAAAGACGCCCATGAACCTCCTAAAGTCCAACATGCTCCGTCCCGGCTTCTGGCTGCTCGCCGGCTCGGCCCTGGCCCTTACCACGCTCATGGCCTGCAACAGCAGCAGCGGCTCCGATCCGAAGGAAGAGCTTTGCCCCGACTCCTACTCGGCCGGCACCTACGATTCGCTTCACGTGCCCCTGTGCGTGATGGCCGACACCGGCGCCGCCATTTACGAGGGATTCTGCACGAACTGCCATAACGCCGGCAATGGCGCCGCGGGCTTCACGCCGCCGCACAAGAACGCCGACTTCGTGCAGCAGAACAAATACAAGATGATGCAGATCGTGCTCGGCGGCTATGAGGACTCGCTCAAGGTCAACGGGCTCTGGTACACCGGCGGCATGCCGTCCTTCGCGCTGGATCTCACGAACCATGAGATGGCCAGCGTCCTGACCTACATCCGCGTGATGCTGAACGACTCCACCGTGGGCACTTGCGATGCGACCCATCTCGACGACAACGACTTCGCGACCTGCCAGAAGACCCTGCGCACCGTCGCGACGCGCAAGTCCGACTCGGTGGCCGTGTGGGAAGTCAAGCACGTGCGCGACAGCATCGAGGCGGCGGACTGAGGGATCGGCTCCCGGCCGCCTGAAAGGCGGTCGATGCATCCTGTTTCTCGTGTCACGAAAAAGGGCGGCTCCGGAAGGAGTCGCCCTTTTCATTGGGAATGTTCCGTGAGTGAGGTTTGGTCAGCCGCCCGGTGACCAGCCCACGGTCAGGTAGTGCACGAGCCGGGGTCGCGCCATGAGGCCCGGGAGGCCGGGGAAAAGCTCGGAAGAAATCAGGGGCGTCATCTTTTATTGCGGCATCGCTATCAGGGGGATTGGGTTCGCAAATCGTCAACCTTTCCGGGCGGAACAGCTTCTCCGCATGGAGCGCATCCGATTGACAGGCCCATACCGAGCGACGATATTTGCCGGGCAACCGGTTTTTGGCTGAACAGCCGCCGTGTCACCGTACGGGAACCACCCAGGAGAGACGCTCATGAAGCCGATAAAATCCCATGCCCTTCGCCATTTCGGCCTCGTGGCGCTCGCCGGCTGCGCCTTGGCCCTCACGATGACGCTCGCAGCTTGCAACACCTCCAGCACTTCCAGCTCGGGCGGCTCGAACCCGGCCTACACGTGCACCGGTCCCGGCGACACGCTTTGCATCGACCGCGAGGCCCTGATCGATTCCGGCACCGTCCTCTACGACGGCTACTGCACGGGTTGCCACGGCATCGGTGGCAAGGGCACCGCGGGCGGGGTTCCTCCCCACGCCAACGCGGACTTCTTCCTGAACAACAAGCGCAAGACGATCGAGATCGTGCTCGGCGGCTACAGCGACTCCCTGCTGGTCAACGGGCTCTGGTACAACGGCGGAATGCCCTCGCTGGGCGAGGAACTCTCCAATCGCGAGGTCGCCAGCCTCCTCAGCTACATGCGCGCGATCCTCAACGACTCGATCGTCACGAACTGCAACGCGGGCATCACCGATGATGACGGGTTCGCCACCTGCACGAAGACGGCCCGCACGCCCGCCGACATCGACTCCGACAGCGTTGCGGTGTGGGAAGTCAAGGCCGTGCGCGACAGCATGCTCGCCCATCCGATGTGATGAGGCGCGGTTCCCGCGACCCCGAATGAAAAACGGCTCCCGCGCGGGAGCCGTTTTTCATTCGGCTTGTCGCGTGCGGAGGTCAGCCGCCCGGTGACCAGCCGACGGTCAGGTAGTGCACGAAGCCGAGGTCGCGCCACCACTGCGCCGCGTAATCGACGGCGACCGGGCCCACGCGCACCGTGGTGCCCGCCGCGAGCTTGGAAGCCTCGCCGCCCTGCTCCTCGATCCCGGCGTTGGGGTCGAGCCAGCCGCGCAGGTTGCGGAAGTCCTCGCGGTTCCAACGGGTGCCGGCGCGCAAGGTCCATTCCGGGATCACGCGATACTCCGCTCCCGCCGCCACGACGTAGGGAGAATGGAAGGGCGTCTCGAAGTCGGCCGTGAGGGTCAATTGGCGCTGCCCGCGCGGCTGGTAGAAGGCGCCGGCGTGGAGCGCGCCGGGCAGGGCGCGGCGCGTGTCGTCGCCTTCATAGTAACCCGTCAGCTGGCGTCCCAAGTTGGTCGCTGAGGCCCCGAAGCCGTAGTTCTTCCTGGCGGGCTGGTACTGTACGCCCGCATCGAAACCCACGCCGTAGGCCGGGCGCGAGCCCTCGAAGTCGCCGAGCGATTCCCGGCCCAGCTTCGCGGTCGTTCCCCAGCGGAAGGATTCTCCGTGCGCGCGGGCGTAGCTGACGGCGGGGTAGAGGTTGTACGGGTGAGCGGTGCCGACGTCCGCCGCGTTCTCGTCGGTCATTGTGATTTCACCGTGATCCATGTACGAGGCGCTGACGGCGAAGGATCCGCCCGCCAAGGGGATCGAGCCGGCCACGGCTCCGATGCGGGTGAGGCCCGATTGCACGGAGCCGGAGTAGGCCATGCCCTTCTCGAGGGCAAGGCCCGCCGGGTTGATGCCGAGGGCGGATTGCCCGGCGCCGAGTGCGGTGTAGGCGCCGGCCAGTCCCGCGGGACGCGCCGCGGGAACCATCGCGATGGAGCCGAGGCCCGCGCCGCCGTCGACCCATTGCGCGGCGGCGGGAGCGCACAGCGAAACGAGGGCGCCGAGAACGGCTCGCGCGGAGCGCGTCGCAAGAGGGGATAGGTTTCCGGAAAACACGGGCATAAAGTACACGCCCGGGGCGTCTCTCACCAATCCGCGCGGTTGCCGACCCCGCCGACCGGGGGTTATCTTTGCCCTTCTCCGCTTTTTCGGAGCCAGTAGCTCAGTTGGTAGAGCAGCGCCCTTTTAAGGCGTGGGTCGAAGGTTCAAATCCTTCCTGGCTCATTTTTCATTTCCCGTCACTTTCATCACGGCGAACCGGGCTTGCGGCCCTATATTCCGAAGGACTTCCCAAGGATGTTCGGATGAGAAGCGCTTTCGTCATGATCCGGCGCGTCGCCATGGCCTTGGCGCTGTCGGCGCCTTTTCCGCGCGCGCTTCCCGCCGCCACGGTGCCCGCCACGGTCCACCCGAACTGGACGAAGATCGACCTTCGCCCCGCGGGGTTCCAGCCGCAGGTTTCGGGCATGGCGTTCCTCTCCGACGGACGACTGGTCGTGGCGCATTGGGATACGACGCGCTATCGGGGCGGGAGCTCGGAGACACCGCGCGCCTACAACAGCAAGGTGTTCGTGTTGTCCGGGGTGTCGGGCGGCTCGCCGTCGGTGGCGGTCGACACCATCGCGCGCGGCCTGGAGGACGTCATGGGGCTGGCCGTCCTGAACGATACGATCTACGTGTCGGGCGGGAACACCATCGTCCGTTTGAACCGCGCCGGCAACGCGGGCCCGGTGACGCGCGTCGACACCGTGTTCACCTTGCCCGGAACCCCGGTCGCCTCCGATTCTTTCGTCCCCCGCCACGGCAGCCAGGAATACCTGAACGGGCTGCTGTACCGCGCGGGCAAGTTTTATGTCAGTCCCTCCTCCTCCGACGCGATCGGGTCGGTGGGCACCCAGCAGGTGAATCCCTATCGCGGCACCTTGCTCGAAGTGACGCCCGGCGACGGCATCGTGAACAAAAGGGGCAGCTATCGCATCGTGGCCAACGGCATCCGCGCGGCCTCGGGCATGGGCTACGGGCCCGAGGACCGGATCTGCATGCCCGACAACCAGGGCGAATGGCTGCCGGCGAGCAAGTTGATCTGCGCCCAGGAGAACAAGTTCTACGGGGCGAGGAAGACCGGCGGCCTCGCGACGGCCTGGTACCTTCCCTGGGACGCCTTGGTCGAAACGCCGCCCACCGTCTACGCGCCCCAAGGCGACATCTCCATATCGCCCACCGCTCCGCTGTATGTTCCGTCGGGACCCTACGCGGGGCAGATGCTCATGGGCGACGTGCGTTGGGGCACGGGCATCAACCGGTACTTTCTCGAGAAGAACGCCCAAGGGGACTTGCAAGGAGCGGTCTTCGTTTTCACCGGAGGCCTGGAGGCAGGCGTGTTCCGCATGGCGATCGGTCCCGACGGCATGCTCTATGCGGGGATGATCGGGGGCCGCAACGACGACGACGGTTACCCGAGGAACCAGACCAGCGGGAACCGCGTCGACTACGGCTTGCAGAAGTTGCGCTACGACGGCGGCGTCGCCGCGTTCGAAATGCTCGCGGTGCGGGCGCGTCCCGCGGGTTTCGAGATCGAGTTCAGCCTGCCGGTGGACACCGCGCTGGCGAAGCTGGCCTCCAGCTACACCGTCCAGAGCTACCACATGGCCCCCGCCAGCGGGTACGGCGTGGGGGCCAAGCAGTCCTCGACGACGCTCACGCCCTCCGAGATCCGGATATCCCCGGACCGCCTCAAGGTTTATCTCGGGCTCGCGGGAATCCCCGTGTCGACGCCCACCCAGCAGCGCGTGGTGTACTTCCGCCTGAACGGCTACAAGGCCGCTTCGGGCGTCTCGCCGTGGGCGGCCGAAGCCTGGTACACGCTCAACGGTGCGGGCACGGGCGCGGCGTTCGATGCCCCCGTGCCATTGGCGGGACCCACGGGGATCGATGGCGGGAGCCCGGCGGCTTCGGAGGCGGGAGCGGGACGCTTGCGCGTGGCTGCGGGAGAGGGGTTTCTGCGCGTGCGCGTTCCCTCTTCCGGCTTCGGCGAAATTCGTGTCCTCGATGCGTCCGGGCGCGTCCTGAGCGCGTCGACGGCGCATGAAGCCGGGTGGCGGATCGTGCCTCTCCCGGGTGTCCGGGGCGTAATTTTCGTGGAAGCCCGTGGCGTCGCCGGTCGGCTCGCCCGGGCCGTCGCCCTGCCCTGACCGATAGCAATCCGTCCATGTGCTTTCCGCGTACATGCCCGTGTACCTTGGAGATGCCATGAGACGCCAAACGAACCCCCTGTTGTGCAACCTTTTAAACGCGGTACTCCCCGTGCTCCTGCTGCTCGCCGCGACCCTCTTCGCCAAGCCGCCGAAGGAGATTACGTTCACGCCCAAGCCCAACGGGATTGCGTCTCCCGCGAAAGGAAAGACCATGAAAACCGCCAACGCCACCTTTGCCGGCGGATGCTTCTGGTGCATCGAGGCCGCCTTCCTGGACGTGGAGGGGGTTTCCTCCGCGGTTTCCGGGTATTCCGGTGGGCACGATCCCAAGCCGACCTACGATAAGGTGGGGACGGGCAAGACGGGCCACGCGGAGGCCGTGCAGGTGACCTACGATCCCGCCAAGGTGAGCTACGTCACGCTTCTCGAGATCTTCTGGCGCAACATCGACCCGGCCGACCTGGGCGGGCAGTTCGCCGACCGCGGCAGCCAGTATCGCCCCGTGATCTTCTATCACAATGCGGAGCAGAAGAAGCTCGCGGAGGAGTCGCGCGCGCGCCTCGAGGCCACCGGCAAGTTCGGGAAGATCGGCGTGCCCGTCGAGGCGTTCACGAGCTTCTTCCCCGCCGAGGAGTACCACCAGAAGTACTGCAAGTTGAATCCCGACCGTTACAAGCGCTACAAGGTCGGCTCCGGCCGCGCGGGCTTCATCGAAAGCGCCTGGGGCCATGACCCGCTGAAGCCCGTGCCCCCGACGCCGAAGACCGACGGCGTCGAGGACGGCGGCGCCCCGGCCGCCTCGGTGGATTCACCCGAGGACCGCCGCGCGGCCTGCGACCTCTCGGCCCTCAGCGACTCCGAGTTGCGCGCGCGCCTGTCGCCCGAGCAGTACGAGATCGCGCGCAAGAACGGCACCGAGCGCCCCTTCGCCAACGCCTTCTGGGACAATCACCGCGAAGGGCT
>DATAHJ010000079.1:0-5539 GCA_036263275.1 Fibrobacteria bacterium
AGCGTCCGCTACGTCAACTTCGAGAACCTCACCTTCACGCACACCTATCGCTCCCTCTTCGACAGCACCGGCCAGTCCTACGAGAAGATCACGGGCTCCGACTGGGGCATTCGCCGGAAGGGCGCCGTCTTCATGCAGAACGCCGAGAACATCCTCGTGCGGAACTGCCTCTTCGACCAGATCGGCGGCAACGGCGTGTTCATGAGCGGCTACAACCGCAACAACGTGGTGCGGAATTCCGTGTTCAAGCAAATCGGCGCATCGGGCGTCCTGCTCATGGGGCTGCGAAGCTCCATCCGCTGTCCCAACAGCTGGAACACCGCGGGCAACACGCTCCAGGGGAGCACCTCCAACTGTTCCGACCAGACCCCCGGCCCCCTCACGGAGGAATACCCGGCCTATTGCGCGGTCAAGAACAACCTGATGGACACCCTCGGCATCTTCGAGAAGCAGCCCGCCGGCGTCGTGCTTTCGGCCACGCGGCGCGACACGATCTCCCACAACACCATCGCGCACCTGCCGCGCTCCGGCATCAACTTCTGCGACGGCGCGTGGGGCGGCACCGTGGTGGACTACAACTGGGTGTACGACGACGTCCGGGAGACCTCGGACCATGGCCCGATCAACGCCTGGGGACGCGACCGCAACATGATCTTCGGGGGCGAGAGCAATGTCGCCGCCTCCAAGTACGACGCCGTCGAGCCCACCATCGTGCGCATGAACCGGCTCGAGGCGCCCGCCGGCATGTTCGGCATCGACCTCGACGACCAGGCGTCGAACTACTTCCAGGAGAAGAACCTCCTCATCAGCGGCGGCAACAAGCTGCAGTGGAACCGGTACAACACGTACATCAACAACATCATCATCCGGGGCGGCAACGTCCAGTTCCACGGCGTGTGGGCCAACTCGAACCACTACGGCGCCCGCAACGTCATCCACGGCTCGAAGACCTGCCTGTACCAGAAGCTGAGCGGCAACACGCCCACCACCATCAAGAACGCCGTGCCCATGTGGGATTCCAACATCGTCTACAGCACCGCGGGCGCGGTGACCGTCACGGACTGGAGCCAGACCTCCTCGTGCGGAGGCGGCACCGTCTACACATGGGCCAACTGGCAGACCGCCGGGCTGGATGCCCACTCGAGCGCCACCAACCCGATGTTCGCGGACACATTGAAGACCTGGCCGGGCCGCACCCCCGCCTACCTGCCTGTGGGCGACTTCAACCCGACCAGCTCGGCCGCGACCACCTTGAAGTTCGAGCCGTTTGCCATGGACTCCTTCGGCGTCATCGGAACGAC
Organism: Fibrobacteria bacterium; assembly: GCA_036263275.1. Classification (GTDB taxonomy): domain Bacteria; phylum Fibrobacterota; class Fibrobacteria; order UBA11236; family UBA11236; genus UBA11236. The sequence continues at coordinate 1,302 of DATAHJ010000079.1, forward strand.
GCCGGGACTCGTCACGGGCATCAAGGCGGGCCGCGGCGCGCATGATGTGCAGCGTGGCAACGGCGCCACCATGCGCTATTCCGCGGGAAGGCTCGCCGTCGCCTGCGCCGGCGACTATCGCGTGTCCATCGTCTCGATGGCCACCGGCAGGACGCTCGCCGAGATGCGCGGGCATGGTAACGCCGATTTCGCACTCGATTCCAAGCGCGCCGGAAGCGGCCTGTACTACGCCGTAGTCCGCACGGCGGACGGCCTCGATTCTCGTCCGTTCATTTTCAGCAAGCTGTAATGCCGATTAAACTCAAGGAGATGTGATGATACGCAAAACTCTGGGCTATGCGGTCCTGTTGCCCCTTCTCATGGGATCGCTCCCTTCCGCGGCTTCCGCGGCCGGGGAAAAAATCCTGGTGTTCAAGGACTCCCTGACCTATAACGGCCACACCGCGGCCATTGCCGCGGCCATGGCGAAGCTGAAGACATGGGCGGCGGCCAATGCATTCACCTACGATACCACGTCGAAATTCACCTCGTTCAACACCGCCAACCTGGCGCAATACGACGCGGTGATCCTCATGTACCCCGAGAAGGCCACCAAGGCCGACCCGGGCACGGGCATCAGCGACACCATGTCGGCGGAACAGGATTCCGCCTTCAAGAGCTGGTTCCTCACGGGAAAGGGATACATCGGCGTGCATTGCGACACCCGGCAAAATCCCAACTGGCCCTGGTGGTACCAAACCCTCGTCGGCGCAAAGTACGTGGAGGATGTCGGACCGGTCAGCAGCAAATTTCACGTGGCGGACACGAGCGACCCCATCACCAAGGGCATGCCCGCGAACTTCACGGGCAACGAGCAGCTGCGGATCGACAGCCTGTTTTTCACGGAATCCGACACGAATTACAAGGTCTTGGTCCGGGGCGACATCAGCGACTATGTCGCGAACAGGGCCGCGAACATGGCGAAGCTGGGGCCTTGGGTCAACACCTCCACGGTGGTTCCCTGGATGCCCTTCTTTCCCTTCGTCTACAAGCACAACCTTGAAGGCGGGCGCGTGTTCCACCTGGCTCCCGGCCATAATGCCACGACGTGGACGGCCTCCAACTCCAACTGGAACAACATGTTCCTCTACGGCATCCTGTACGCGCTCAATCGCCCGGGCTACGGGGGCACCAGCACCCCTATCGCCAGGGGGAAACCTCCCGTGGCTTTCTCGCTGGACGCGGATGCCGAAAGCCATTCCCTGCGTTTCGGAATTCCGAAAAAAGCGCGTGTCGTGATCGAGGTCTACAACCTCAAGGGCCGGCGCGTCTCCACCCTCGCCAACCGGTCCTATAACGGCGGCTCGTACTCGGTGCCGCTTCCGGACGGCCCCCAGGGCTCCATCTATCTGCTCGACTTCCGGGCGGGCAATTACCACCGCACGCTGAAGATCGCCCCCGGGGTCCATATTTAAAGCTTTGGGATCCAATGACGGGATGCGCCCAGGCTCATCCCGTCATCCCTCGGCTCCCTACCCGCCCTTCTCTTTCCCCAACCTTCGATCCATGCTCCGGTAGTGGATCGCCTCGGCGATGTGCCGCTCGGCCAAGGCCTCGCACCCGTCGAGATCGGCCACGGTGCGCGCCACCTTGAGGATGCGATCGAAGGCGCGCGCCGAAAGGCCGAGCGATTCCACCGCCCCGCGCAGAAGACCCTTGCAGCCCGGCGTCAACGTGCAATGGCGGCGGATCTCCCGCGTGGCCATGTGCGCGTTGCAATGCACTCCAGCCTGATCCCGGAAGCGTTCGTGCTGCACGGCGCGCGCCGCGAGGACGCGGGCGCGAATGGACTCCGAGGATTCCTCCCACCTGTCCGCGATCACTTCCTCCACCCCGAGCGAGGGGACCTCGAGGTGCAGGTCGATGCGATCCAGGAGCGGGCCGGAGATGCGCCCGCGATAGCGCGCGATCGCGTCGGGACGGCAGGTGCAACGATCCATCGGGTCGGAGAGGAAACCGCAGGGACAAGGATTGAGCGCGGCACCCAAGAGACATCGTGAAGGATAGGTCACCGTGTGCGCCGTGCGCGCGATGGTGACGTGGCCATCCTCCAGCGGTTGGCGCAGCGTCTCCAGCGTCGACTTGCGAAACTCCGGCAATTCGTCGAGGAAGAGCACGCCGAGGTGCGCGAGGCTCACCTCCCCGGGCCGGGGAATCTTGCCGCCGCCGACCAAGGCTTGGTCGCTGATGGAATGGTGGGGCGCGCGGAAGGGCCGCCGTCGCAATATGCCGTGGCCAGGACGAAGCAATCCGGCGACGCTGTAGATGCGCGTGGCCTCGAGGCCTTCCTCATCGGAGAGCGGCGGCAGGATGGAAGGCAGGCGGCGCGCCATCAGCGTCTTGCCACAGCCCGGGCTACCGGCCATCAGGAAGTTGTGGCCGCCCGCCGCCGCGACTTCAAGGGCGCGTTTGGCCTGAGTGTGGCCCTTGATCTCGGTGTAGTCGAGGTCCGGATCCGCGCCGGAGAGGTCGCCTTCGGTCTCCTCGGGAATCGGTTCGCCCTGCCCGGTGCGCAAGGCCTCGAGCGCGCCCTTCAGGGAGGCAGCCGGGAGCAACCGGATGCCGGGCACCAAGGCGGCCTCCCGGGCATTCGCGGCGGGCAGCAGGACCGAGTGCAAGCCCTGCCGGCGCGCGGCGAGCGCCAAGGAAAGGATCCCGCGCGCGGGGCGCAGGCCGCCGTCGAGCGACAGTTCGCCGAGCACCATCACCCCATCGAGCAGGGATGCTTCGATCTGCTCCGAGGCGGCGAGCATGCCGAGGGCCATGGGCAAGTCGAGCGCGGAGCCTTCCTTGCGCAAGTCGGCGGGCGCGAGGTTGATGGTGATGCGGCGGCTGGGAACCTCGAAGCCGGAATTTTTGAGGGACGAGAAGACGCGCTCGCGTGCTTCCTTGACGGCCGAGTCAGGCAGGCCGACGAGGCTGAAGCCGGGGAGGCCGAAGGCGATGTCGACCTCGACGGCAACGGGCATCGCCTCGATGCCCTGCAGCGCGCCGCTGCGGAGAACGGACAACATGGAGAAGGAGAAACGCCGGGAGGGGTTCTCCTCCCGGCGTCCGCGTCAAGCCGCGACGGCTTTCCACTGGTCGAGGATGCGCTCCGAGAGGTAGCTCTGCAGCGGCTTTGTGATCGGGTAGCAGAGGTTGAATCCCTTGCCTTCCTTGCGGTTGAACGCGCTCGGATATGACACGAAGGGACCGAATTTCCCCCGCACGACCCGAATGCTGTTGATGCACAGCTGGCCGTTGAGAATCACCCGGGCGAACGCCTCGAGGTGGGTTCCAGGCATCTTCTTCTTGATGGGATGGACCTGGATTTCGGTGATTTCGATACCGTTGACGGACATGTTGCGTCTCCTTTTTCTCCGGCGGCACGGAATTGTGATGGTTTCTCGCCGGACCCCGGGGGTTCTCCCGAGGCAACATCTTCCGAATGCAAAGGTCGGGCCAATGGAGGAAAGCGCCAATCCATCACCGAAAGGGCATGCGGCGATGTGCGTGAGTGCGGCACGGTGAAAACAAGGTGAAAGTTGCATGTGACAGGGTGGGTGTCGGGGTTGTCCGTTGTCAGTTGTCGGTTGTCCGAAGGTGTTGTTGCTTGTTGGTTGTTGCTTGTTGGTTGTCCATCTCTTGGCGGCCACCGGGCCGCCCTAATGTTCTCCGACAACGACGAAGCGTCGCCGCGAAGCTTGGCGACAACGACAACGAATCATCCCCAAAGCTTTGTGACAACATCAAAGCTTCGACCCCGAAGAAGTATTTTCCCCCCATGCTCTCCCCCGCCGACAAGAAATCCCGACTGCTGGAGCGGCGCGACCCCTCGCCCGAGGCCGTGGAGGCGCATTTCCGCAGGCTGGGGTCGGACTATTGGAACGCCTTCTCGCCCGATGAAATCGCCGGACACATCGCCACGCTGCAATCGCTGAGGACGGCCGCGCCCTGGAACGTGCGCGTGGAAAGGCTGGGCGAGGGATTGTGGGGACTGACCCTCATCGGAGGGGATTTTCGGGGTTTCTTCGCGGCCGTTTCGGGATTCCTGGCCAGCGAGGGCTACGACGTGCGCTCGGGCCGCGCCTTCACCTTCCCCGCGGCGAAGGCGCCCGCCGCGCTGGCGGGAGGCGGGGTGCTGGACTTCCTCGTGCTCCGGCACGACGACCCCGCCCGCGCGACGAAGGCCGAGGGCGAACGCCTGCGCGCGGAGA
>DATAHJ010000080.1:0-8701 GCA_036263275.1 Fibrobacteria bacterium
GACGAGCGCCGACCAGCCCGAGGACATGTGCACCACGGTGCCGCCGGCGAAGTCGATCGCCTTGATGCCCGCCGCGGGGTTGAAGCCGTTCATGAAGCCGCCGGGGCCCCAGACCATGTGGGCGAGCGGGAAGTAGACCACGATCATCCACAGCAGAACGAAGAGCATCACGGCGCTGTACTTCATGCGCTCGGCGATGGCTCCCACGATCAGGGCCGGGGTGATGATGGCGAACATCAGCTGGAACATGGAGAACACCGAGTGGGCGATCTGGCCGCTCGGATCGGAATTGACGCCCTTCAGGAAGGCGAAACCGAGACCGCCGACGAAGGGCGAGCCCTCGGAGAAGGCGAAGCTGTAGCCGAACGCCCACCAGAGGATGGTCACCAGGCCGGCGATGCCGAAGCACTGGGCGAACACCGAGAGGATGTTCTTCGTGCGGACGAGGCCGCCGTAGAACAGGGCCAGGCCCGGGAGGGTCATGAACAACACCAGGGCGGCGCAGATCATGATGAAGGCGTTGCTGCCGGTGTTGATGCCGGAGCCGGCGGCTTCAAGCGCGGCGACCTTGGCCGCGAGGGAATCGATCGAAGGACCGGAGACGGCCGCCGCGGTGGGCGCTGCAGTAGCGGCCGCAGTGCTGTCCTGAGCGAAGCCGGCTTGGACGGCGGAGAGCGTCAGGGCCAACGCGAAGGCGATTCGCGTCAGGATCCCGGCTTTGGTTCTGGAGAAAAAGGTCATCCGATCAGCTCCTTTTTACTTGTGGATGATACGACCCGAAGGACACGTACCCATTAAGCATTCGGCATGCCAAGCGAAAAGTATCTGAAAGACGGAAAAAACATGACAAGATTCTGGAGTTTCACCACATCGGCCAATTTATGTCAATAATTGTCCGTTTTTAGAAAAATGACGTTTCCAATTGTCATCCCTTTGGGACATAAAGGGAAAGGCGAAGAAAACGGCGAAAATGGCGCCGAAATGGGTTGGAGACGATGAATCCACGCAAATCCCGCCCTGAAAACAGAGCCGGAAGAAGGGCCTAAAAGGCGAGGTAGCGGCGAGCCTTTTCGTCGTCGAGGGTGACGATGTCACCCGCCTCCACGACGGAACCGCGTTCGAGGATCACATAGTCGTCGGCCAGGCTCCGGGCGAAATCGAGGAACTGCTCCACCAGAAGGATGGCGAGATCGCCTTGGGCCTTCAAACCCTCGAGGACGCGACCGATGTCTTCCACGATGGAGGGCTGGATGCCTTCGGTGGGTTCGTCGAGCAGCAGAACCTTGGGTTTGCCCAGGAGCGCGCGCGCGATGGCGAGCTGCTGCTGTTGGCCGCCGGAGAGGTTGCCGCCGAGCCGCTTCTCCATCTTGGCGAGGAAGGGGAAGAGCCCGTACACTTCTTCCTTGGGGAGCTTCTTGGGGCGGGGACCGGGCCGGGCCTCCAGGCCCATGCGCAGGTTCTCCTCCACCGTGAGCTTGGGGAAGATCTCGCGACCTTGGGGCACGTACGCGACGCCGGCCCGGGACCGGAGTTCCGGAGGAGCCTTGGTCAAGTCGTTTCCACCAAGGGAGACGGAACCCGCGCGCGCAGGCAGGAGGCCGATGACGGCCTTGAGCAAGGTGGTCTTCCCCACCCCGTTGCGGCCCATGAGCGCCGTGAGGCGCCCGGGGGCGACGGTGAGGTTCACCTCGCGCAGGATGCGGCTCTCGCCGTAGTATACGTCCAGGCCCCGTACCTCAAGCATCGCCGCCCGCCTTCTTTTTCTCTCGCGCCCGGCCCAGATACTGCTCGATCACCGCGGGATCGTTCTGCACCTTGTCCATGCTGCCCTCGGTGAGCACCTTGCCCTCGCAAAGCACGGTGACCAAGGTGTCGAGCTGGCGGACGAATTCCATGTCGTGCTCGATGACGATCACCGAGCGCTCCTTCGAAAGCTGCTTGAGGAGCTCTCCTGTCTTGCGGGTTTCCTCGTCGGTCATGCCCGCGGCGGGCTCGTCGATCAGCATCAGCTCGGGCTCCATCACCAGCAGCATGCCGATCTCGAGCCACTGCTTCTGGCCGTGCGAGAGCAGGCCCGCGGGCCGCTCCAGCGCGCCCTCGAGGCCGACGATGCCCGCGATCTCGACGAGGCGGTCGCGGCCGGGCTTGTCGAGCTTGCCGAACAGCGACTTCCAGATGCCGCGGTCGGCCTTGCGCGAGAGCAGCAGGTTCTCGAACACGGTGAGCGTGCCGAAGATGGACGGGTTCTGGAACTTGCGCCCCACGCCGAGGTCGACGATTTCCGTCTCGTCGAGCTGCAGCAGGTTCTTTTCGCGGAGGAGGGCCTTGCCGGTGTCGGCCTTGGTCTTGCCGCAGAGCACGTCCATGAACGTGGTCTTGCCCGCGCCGTTGGGTCCGATCACGGCGCGCAGCTCGCGCTCATTCAGTCCGAAGTAGGAGACGTCAAGCGCCTTGAACCCGTCGAAGGAGACGGAAAGGTTCTCGACATACAAGAGCCGTTCGCTCATGCCGCCCCTCCTTCATCGGCTTCCTTGGCCGCGCCGCGGCGAAAGCGCGCACGGACCGTGCCGGCGAGACCCGCGAAGCCTTGCGGCATGAAGAGCACCACGACGATGAACAGGCCGCCGAGCACATACAGCCAGGTGCCGGGCAACGTGCCGGTGAGCCAGCTGTAGAGGAGGCTGATGCCGATGGCGCCGATGATGGGGCCCATCAGCGTCGCGCGGCCGCCCACGGCCACCCACACGACCATCTCCAGCGAGCTGCGCACGTCCATGCGGCCGGGGGTGATGATGCCCGTCTGCGGCACGTAGAGCATGCCGGCCAGCCCCGCGATCAGCGCGGCGGCGGCGAAGACGAAGATCTTGTATCGCGCCACCGGGATGCCGGTGAAGCGGACGCGCGTCTCGCTGTCGCGGATGGCGACCAAGGTCTTGCCGAACTTCGACTCCACCGCGTAGCGGCCGGCGAAGTACACCGCCATCAGCACGATGGCGGTGACGATGTAGAGAATCCGGCGCGTGGAGGGCTCCGCGACATGGAAGCCGAGCAGCGTCTTGAAGTCGGTGAGGCCGTTCGTTCCGCCGAGGCGCGTCTCGTTGCGCAGGAAGATCAGCCACGTCGCGAGCGCCAGCGCCTGCGAGATGATGCTGAAGTACACGCCCTTGATGCGGCTGCGGAAGGCGAAGAACCCGAACACCGCGGCGGCGAGGGTGGGAACCGACAGTCCCAGCAGCAGCGTCGCCGCGAAGGAATGGAAGGGCTTCCAGAACCAGGGCAGCTCCGTCACGCCCGTCCAGACCATGAAGTCGGGCAGCGCGCTGCCGTACACGCCCTGCGAGCCGGTCATCAGCAGCATGTGCATGCCGATGCAGTAGCCCCCGAGGCAGAAGAACAGCGCCTGGCAGAGCGACAGGATTCCCGTGTATCCCCAGATCAGGTCGATGCCGACGGCCACCAGCGCGAAGCACAGGTAGCGACCCAACAGGTTCATGTTGAGGTCGGAGACGAGGCCCGCGGTGTTGAGCACGGGCACCAGCAGGATCAGCACGAAGGCCAGCAGCAGGCCCGCGGCCTCACGGCGATAGAAGTTTCCCCGGATCACTGGCAAGCCTCCGTCTCCGTCGCGACGGTCGTGGCGTCAATTGTCTTCATGCCTGCCTTTCGCGGGGAACAGGCCGGAAGGCCGCCATTGGAGGAAGAGGATGACGAGCCCAAGCAGCAGCACCTTGGCGTACACGGCCTGGAAGAAGGGCTCGAGGAACTTGTTGAGCGTGCCGATGCCGAAGCCCGCCAGCACGGTGCCCACCAGCTTGCCCACGCCGCCGGTGACGACGACCATGAAGGAATCGACGATGTAGTTCTGGCCCATGCCCGGATCGACGTTGCCGATCTGGGTAAGGGCGCAGCCGGCGACGCCCGCGATCCCCGTCCCGATTCCGAACGTCACGCAATCGAGGCGGCGCGTGCGCACGCCGAGGCAGGCGCTCATCGAGCGGTTCTGCGTGACCGCGCGCACCTTCATGCCCAGCGTGGTCTTGAAGAACAACAGGGTCATGCCGGTGACGATCGCCGCGGTGAGGACGATGATGAAAAGGCGGTTGTACGGAAGCACGAGCCCCGGGAAGATCTCCCAGCCGCCTCCGAGGAAGGGCGGCGTCTGCACGGCGGTCAGGTCGCCGAAGATGGTGCGCGCGATCTGGATGAGCAGCAGGCTCACTCCCCAGGTGGCCAGCAGCGTCTCGAGCGGGCGGCCATACAGGCGCTTGATGATGGTGGCCTCCACCAGCATGCCCATGGCGCCCGCGACCAGGAAGGCCGCGGGAAAGGAGAACGCGAGGAACCAGCCCGATGCGGCAGGAAACCAGGACTGGAAAAGCAGCTGCACCAGGTAGGTGGCGTAGGCGCCGATCATCATGAACTCGCCGTGGGCCATGTTGATCACGCCCATGAGGCCGAAGATCACCGCGAGGCCGAGGGCCATGAGGATGAGGATGGAGCCCAGGCTGACACCCGAGAACATGTTCTGGATCACGCCCATGAACTGGCCCCACTCGCGGATCGACTTCGCCGCGTCGCGGGCCGCTTCACGCAGGCCGACCTCGGCCGACCCGTCGGCGGCGAGGGCTTCGAGATCCGTGAGCGCCGAGGCGCCCTTGAGTTCGCCGAGCTTGTTCGCGGCCGCGAAGCGCTCCGCATTGTCTTCGGACGAGAGCTCGAGGCGAGCGATCGCCTCCTCCATCACATGGCGGACGCGCTTGTCGGACTCGGCCGCGGCGGCCTTGCGCAAGAGGGGCAGCTGGGCGAGGTCGCCCGTCTCGCCCAGAAGTTGCGCGGCGCCGCGGCGCTTGGCGGGATCGGGGCTGACGAGATCGAGGGCTGTGAGCACGGGTTGGATCAGCAGACGCTCCGCGCGGCCCACGTCGAGCTCGACCACGGAGTCGGAGGAAAGCATCGAGGGCTTGCCCGACGCATCCGTCACGGGAGCATCGGGGAGCGCGAAGCGAAGGGGGCGAAAGTACGCGCCATCCTTCTCGACTTCCTCACCGGGAATGACGAGTGCATGCGGATGACCCGGGAGGGAGGCGACGGACACGCCGCCTTCAAAAACCTTGGTGAAGAACGACTTCCAGGACTCAAGGGCGGCGGGGCCGTCGGCGGCACGGGCCGCGGAGATCAGGCATTCGATCGCGGGGGCCTTGTCCTCGGCGAGCGCGAGCGAATCCTGGCAGGCGGGCGCAAAACCGGAAGCAGAAGCCGGCGCGGCATCCGCGGCGCGGGCGAGGCCGGGAACCAGGACGCACGCGGCGAGCGCGAGGACCGGGAACGGGCGCAATGCGCGGCGCATCGGGTTCATGGAAATCCTTCGGAAGAACATCGTCGAAAAAATCGGGGATCGTGCAGAAAACCGAATCAAAAGTCCGGGGATCCCTCCCGTCCGCCGAGGCGGACGGGAGGGGCCGGAGAAAGAACGCTTACTTCTTGGTGTAGGTGCCTTGGTGGTCGACCCAGTCGCAACCCTTGTCGGGGCTGGTGTACTCGGACCACGGCTCGGGCTTCACGAGGCCGGGGGTCTTCCACACGACCTTGAACTGGCCGTCGGCCTTGATCTCGCCGATCAGGACGGGCTTGTGCAGGTGGTGGTTGCGCGGATCCATCATGACGGGCATGCCCGGGGCGTTGAACTTCATGCCGAGCACGGCCTTGCTGACCTTGTCCACGTCGAAGGACTTGGCCTTGGCGGCCGCGAGGGCCCACATGTTCACGCTGATGTACGCGGCTTCCATGGGATCGTCCGTCACGCGGCTCGAGCCGCCCGGCAGACCGTTCTTCTTGGCGAAGGCCTTGAAGGCGGCGACGAACTTCTTGTTGGTGGCGGAAGGCACGGACTGGTAGTAGTTCCAGGCGGCGAGGTGGCCGACGAGGTACTTCGTGTCCATGGCGCGCAGCTCATCCTCGGCGACCGAGAAGGCCATGATCGGCACCATCGCGGAAGTCAGGCCCTGGGCCGCGAACTCCTTGTAGAACGGGACGTTCGAATCGCCGTTGATGGTCGAGAGCACGGCCGTCTTGCCGCCGGCCGCGAACTTCTTGACCTTCGCGACGATCGTCTGGTAATCCTGGTGGTGGAACGGCGTGTACTCTTCCATGATGTCGGAAGCCGGGATGCCCTTGGCCAGCAGGAAGGCCTTCAGGATCTTGTTCGCCGTGCGGGGAAACACGTAGTCGGTGCCCAGCAGGTAGAACTTCTTGTAGCCGCCGCCTTCCTTGCTCATCAGGTACTCGGCAGCGGGAATCAGCTGCTGGTTCGGGGTCGCGCCCGTGTAGAACACGTTCTTCGAGCACTCCTCGCCCTCATACTGGACGGGGTAGAACAGCAGGCCGTTGTTGCCCTCGAAAACCGGGAGCACCGACTTGCGGGACACCGAGGTCCAGCAGCCGAACACGACGGACACCTTGTCCTGCAGCAGCAGCTGCTTCGCCTTCTCGGCGAACAGGTCCCAATCGGAGGCCGGATCGACGATCACGGGCTCGATCTTCTTGCCGTTCACGCCGCCCTTGGCGTTGATCTCGTCGATCGCCATGAGCACCACGTCCTTCAGCGAAACCTCGGAGATCGCCATGGTGCCGCTGAGAGAGTGCAGAATACCGACCTTCACGGTGCCTTCGGCCTGAGCCGTCAGCGCCGAGCCCAGCGCCAGCGCGGCGCCAAGGGCCCATCCTTTTTTGATCCAGTTCATACGCATACCGACTCCTTGTTGGGGATGACCTTCCCTGAGGACGAAAAAAGCAAGAAGGGTGCCATGTCTTTTCGGACGATCTTCTTGTGAAGCGCATGGCGCGGATTGTGCGTTGAACGCGGCAGGAGCGGTTTGACCTATATATGATAGGCGGCGCCATCGCCAATTGCGAAGGAAAGAGAGCACGAGCCGGAATCCCGATGGTATTGTCCTCATTTGTCAGCGAACAATCCCAATTGGATGCCATTGGCATGCGATTGTCCGAAAATGCTTTGGAATCCGCCGTGACTTCCGGCCGGACGCGCATTGTGCGCAGCCGTGCCGTGCCCCCCGTCCGCTTCGTGCACCCCGATTCCGGAACCTCCGCCGCCGTCGCCGTGAGCAGCGCGCTCGGCGGAGGCATGCTGGAGGGTGACGACTACCGCTTCAATGTCAAATGCGGTCCCGGGTCCTCCCTGCTCTTCGCGCCCCAGGCCAACACGCGCGTTTTTCCCTGCCCCGGAGGCCGTGAAAGCCGGCAGTCGATCCGTGGCACGGTTTATGCAAACGGCCTCATGGTGTGCGGCGGGGATCCCGTCGTGCCCTACGCCGGCAGCCGTTTCGCGCAAACGCAGCGCTGGGTCCTCCATCCCGGAGCCCGGCTGGTGCTGATCGACTGGATGACGGCGGGTCGCCTCGACCGTGCCGAACGTTTCGCGTTCGAGACCTTCGAGAGCGTCGTTCGCGTCGAGGATTCCGAAGGCAAGCCCCTGCTCGTCGACTCCCTGCGTCTCGACCCGGCGGCGCAGGGAATTCCGGCGGCGGAAGGCGCGCTGGCCGGACATGCGTCGGTGCTGGCGGTGCACGGGATGGGGCCATGCTGGGAGTCGCTGCACGATCGGCTGCGCGATTGGCTGCGCGAGCGTCCATCGGGAACGCGGCCGCGCTGGATGGACGGAAACGCATTGGCGGGATTGTCGGCCAGGGAGGACAGGGGGTTTTCGCTGCGGGCCGTCGGGATCGATCGTGCCGCGCTGGAGCCGTTCGTTGCCAAGTTGTTCGAATTGCTAAGCTCGCCGGATTGGCTTGGATTCGATTTTTGGAAGAGGAAGTATTGACATGCATTTATCTCCTCGCGACCTCGACAAGCTCATGCTCCATCAGGCGGGCTTCCTCGCGCAGAAGCGCCTGTGGCGCGGCGTCGCCCTCAATTATCCGGAGGCGGTGGCGCTGATCGCCTCCCAGCTTTTGGAATTCATCCGCGACGGACGAAGCGTCGCCGACCTGATGGACCTCGGAAAAAAAATGCTGGGGTACCGCGACGTCCTGCCGGGAGTTCCCGCGATGATCGCGGAAGTGCAGGTCGAAGGCACCTTCCCCGACGGAACGAAACTCGTGACCGTGCATGAGCCCGTATGCGCGGAACAAGGTGACGCGACCTTGGCGTTATACGGATCGGGATTGGATCCCGCGACGCGAACCCTTCCGAAGGCCTGGTCGGCCGCGGCGGCATTCACGCCGGGCGAATTCGCGCATCCCGAAGGTGTCGTGAAGCTGAACGAAGGCCGCGAGCGCATCACGCTCGAGGTGACGAACATGGGCGACCGTCCCATCCAGGTGGGCTCGCATTATCCGTTCTTCGAGACCAACGCCTCGCTTCGCTTCGATCGCGCCGCCGCCGTCGGCTTCCGCCTCGACATCCCGAGCGGCACCGCCGTGCGCTTCGAGCCGGGAGAGAAAAAACCGGTCCGCCTCGTCGCCCTCGGCGGCGCGCGCGTCGTGCGCGGCGGCAGCGGCCTTATAAATGGTTCCGTGGACGGCGCGAACGCCGCCGCGGCCGTGGGGCGCGCCGCGGCGCGATCCTTCCTGACGACGGAGGCCCGGCCATGAGCCGCGAGAAGGAGTTGAACAAGGGCCTCGAAATCGGCCGCCGCGCCTACGCGGACATGTACGGCCCCACCACGGGCGACCGCGTGCGCCTC
>DATAHJ010000081.1:0-6292 GCA_036263275.1 Fibrobacteria bacterium
GCGGTGTTGACGCCATAGCGGGCGAAGTACTCTTCGCCCAGCGGACGAGCCGCCATCGAAAGATCAGCCCAGCTTCTTCAGCGCGTCGGCCACGGTCACGTCGGACTTGGCCTTCACGTACACCGAGAAGCGCTGGCGCGCATCCTGCTCGCGCGTGAGCGTGTAATTGCCTGCGCCGTACACGCCGTCGAGCAGCGCCGACAGCTCGGGCTTGAGCGCCGCGAACGTCTCGTCGTTGTTCGGCGCGATCGCGCGATTGTTCACGATGAACTTCAGGTCGCCCGCGAGGAACTTCGGCTTGGTCTTGAAGGTCGCGTCGTTTTCCACGAGGGAAGCGTGCGCGAGCAGCGTCTTGAGCGAAGCCTTGAGCGTCTCGGGGTTGGCGGTCTCCACCGGCTGGCGGCGCTCGTAGAGCAGGCCGTGGCGGCCCGTGGTCTTGTCGAGCGTGTAGGCCTCGTTGTGGCCGGAGAGGAAAATCACCGGACCGTCGGTCACATGGCTGTAGTCGGCCACGTCGACGAACACCTCGGGGCTGCCCACGATCCACGTGGCGAAGACCTTGAACCAGTCGTGGTGATCGCCCACGGTGGCTTCGTCAAGGTGGAGTTTCCACTGGAGATTCTGGAGATTGATCGACATCTTCGTTTCCTCTGGCGCGGGCTTAAGCCGCGGCCCCTTCTTTTTCGGCGGAGGGAGCAGCGGCCAGGCTCGTGCGCGCATAGCAGCTGTGCGCCGCCTCCACGAACAACTGGGCCTCGTGCAGGAACAGCTGCACCTTTTCCTTGTCGTTCAACCCGTCGCCGCGGTGGGCGTTGGCCTGCTGGTAGTACTGGTAGAACTTCGGGCCGGCGAACGGGTCGTTGAAGATCCCGGTGTCGTGGAAGTCCTTGGTGAAGGTCTCGAACACCAGGTCCGGCTCCTCGGAGATGTACGGGTGCTTCTCCTTGAGCAGGCCCTGCGCGGCGAGCACCATGGCGCGGTACGCCATCGCCGAGGCGGTGGCGGCGTCGCCCCGCTCGTACTTGAGCTGGGCGTCGAACAGCTCGCGGTCGGCGGCCTTGAGGCCGAAGTCGGTCAGCGTGACCACCTCGCCGGCGCACTCGCCGATGCCCTTGTCCTTCACCGAGTACTCGCGCACGTCGCCCCAGTCCACGTAGTAGGACTTGTCCTTCTCGTAGGCGGGCACCTCGATCAGCTCCTGCAGGCCCTGCATGATGGTGGCCTTGCCGGTGCGCTCGACCCACTCGCGGAACTTCTCGTTCTCGTTGCGGTTCGCGACGAACTGCTCCGTGAGGCGCTCCACGACGGCCGGAACGGCCTTCGAGGGAATGCCGCCCGTGCCGATGCCGAAGGCGCCGCCGTTGTTCTCGAACTGGCCGCCCAGCATCAGCTGGAAGTGCGGGACGACGTAGCCGCCCACGTTGCGCGAGATGCCGTAGAAGCCGATGTCGGCGATGTGGTGGTGCGAGCACGAGTTGAAGCAGCCCGAAACCTTGATGCGCAGCGCGCGCGCGGCCTCGGCGATCGCCGGGCCCTTCGCGTACAGGCGCTTGCGCAGCTCGCCGGCGAGGCCGCGCGAGGAGGAGACGCCCAGCTTGCAGGTGTCGGTGCCGGGGCACGCGGTCACGTCGAGGATCGACTCCGCGCCCGGGAGCGAGAGGCCGATGGCCTTCAGTTCCTTGTACACGGCGGCGACGTCGTCGTTGCTCACCCAGCGCAGGATGAGGTTCTGCTCCACCACGGTGCGCACCGTGCCGGGGCCGTACTTGCGGGCGATGTCCGCGAGGGCGCGCATCTGGTTCGACGTCGCGTCGCCCAGCGGCAGCGTGATCAGCACGGCGGAGTAGCCGGCCTGCTTCTGCGGCTTCACGTTCGTCGAGACCCAGAAGTCGTACTCGGCGTCGCCGGTCGGGGCCAGGGCCTTGCCGGGCTTCGTTGCGGGCTTCTCCTCGAAGTTGCCGATGTCCTTGATGTACGAGGACCAGCGGTCGTCGTGCGGCAGGATGGCGCGCTCGGCGATCACGGTTTCCTTGAACTTCTCCCAGCCCATGTCCGCGATGAGGAACTTGATGCGCGCGCGGTGGCGTTTCTTCTTCTCGCCGAACCGGCCGTAGATGCGGCACACGGCCTGCGCCAGCGGGAGGATCTCCTCCTCGGGCACGAAGTCGCTGAACAGCTTGGCCGCGTACGGCACGGCGCCGAGGCCGCCGCCGACGTAGTACTTGAAGCCGCGCTTGCCGTCCTTGATGGTGGCGATCAGGCCGAGGTCATGGATGTTCACGAGTCCGGAAGCGCCGGCTTCGTCGCCCGAGAGGGCGATCTTGAACTTGCGGCCGAAGTCCTGCGCGTCGGGGTGGCCCAGCAGGAACTCGAACAGCGCCTGCGCGTAGGGCGTCACGTCGAAGGCCTCGTCGGGCGAGATGCCGGCCATCGGGTCGGCCGAGACGTTGCGGACGGCGTTGCCGCAGGCCTCGCGCGTCGTGATGTTCAGCGCGCCGAGGCGGCGGAACATCGACGGGCAGTTCTCGATGTGGATGTAGTGCAGCTGGATGGCCTGGCGCGTGGTCACGTGGCAGATGCCGTCGCTGTATTCCTCGGCGAGGTCGGCGAACAGCTCCATCTGCGTGGGGTTCAGGCCGCCCCAAGGCAGCTTGATCCGCTCCATGCCCGGCGCGTCCCAGTACGTCTCGGGGCCCTTGAACGCCTCGGGGAACGGAATGTCGCGGACTTCCTTGCCGTCGTAGCGATGGCCGTTGTCGTAGCGCTGCCCGTACGCGCCCATGCGCAGGCGGGTCTCGGCGAACAGCTTGTGGTCGATCTTGCCCAGCTTCTTCAGGGCGATGTCGGACTCGAACTCGTCGACGTTCACGCGCCATTCGGCGGGGAGCTTGTCGCTGAGGCGCTCCTTCCAGATCTTGGCGGCGTCGCTGGTATACAGTTCTTGCTTGGCGGTCATGGGGACCTCCCGATTTTAAATCCTAGTAGACTTAAAGGTTAATAGCTTGCAACAAAAACGGCAAGCCGCGAATTCTTTGATTTTATTGGGGATATCGCGGGTAATTGAGATCATTTAATTCATATAGAATAACTATGAATTATGGAGGCGATCGCTGCGGGCGCCCCTTCCCCCGTGTTTCGTTGCAGGCTACGGCAACCCGGGAAGGCGGAACGTGCCGGAGACCGTCAGCGTCGTATCGCCGTCGGGCAGCATGTTCTTGGCCCCGACGGCGACCAAGGTCGCCGTGTAGGTTCCCTCGATCCTGGATGCGCCGCGCGAGGTCACCGTGATGGAGCAGGAGCTTCCCGGCGCCTCGCTCGTCCCGTAGCCGCGGAACTCGACCGCGCTCCAGGCCGTATCCTTGAGGGACGCCGTCACGACGGTTCGATACCCGGAGGAGGGCGACGTTCCCGGAACGACCGCGCCGCAGGCGTACGTGCCCACCGAATCGGGCACGTATCGGAAGCCGAGCGAAAGATCCGAGCGCGTGCCCGCCCCGCGGCGAAAGCCGAAGGACAAGCTCTTCGTCCCCGACGGGCGAAAGGCCGACCCGCTCGTCGCCAGCTTGTACTTCCCGCTCGCGGGATACTGCGACGCCCCGTCGCTTCCGACCTGGAAGGACGAACCGTTCGAATCGGCCTGCAGCGACTCGTTGGCCGCGGGCAAGGCCACGCCCAGGCTGTAGTTGCGGTACGCGCCGCGCACCTTGATGGTGCGCCGCGCAAGCGAAAGGATGTTGTCGTCCGCCACCAAGGTGCCGGAATAAGTCACGATCTGCGCCGCGTTGGTCTGCCCGTCCACCTTGAGGCTGCAGGCCGCCGCGCTTCCGCCCACGGGAATGGCCGACCATGACGCCTCGGCGAGATAGGTGCCCGCGAAGACGGAGATGTTGGTCTTGCCGCCGCTGAAGGTCTGGTTGCAGGCATAGCTGCCCGCGGAGGAGGGAATGCTTTGCGCGCGCAGCGTGATCGCGTCGGAGGCGTTGCCGTCGACCTGCGCGTTGCCGTCCTCGGTGCGCGTGCCGAAGCCCGTGCCCGAGGACACCACGATGGACTTGGAAAGGCGGAAGTGCTGGCCCGCGGCCAGTTCGAAGCTCCCGCTGTCGATTTGCAGCGTGGCCATGAAGTCGGAGGTGGGCGTCACGGCGGGCGCCGTGCCCATGTAACCGGAGTAGTGGAACACGCGGAAACCGGCGTCCGAGAGCGTGATCGTCTTGCCGGAATCGTTCTTGAGCGTGGCGCTCAACACCTTGCCCTCGATCCCGCCGTTCTGGCTGAGGTAGTTGATCTTCACTTGGCAGACGGTGGCCCGGAACGTCCCGCCCCACTCGTCGAGGTTGTTGCCCACCTCGATGGTCATCGCGGCATTGGTATTGAGAAGGCCGCAGGTCTGGATGCTGTCGACGGGCAACGTCTTCGATACGGTGACCGACGCGGTGCTGACGTTGTTGTCGTGGAACTTGGTGGTGCCCGTGTACTTCGCCGTCACCTGCCGCTGGTTGGTGGGACTGAAGCGGTAGACGTCCGCCGAGCCGAGCGCGTAGCTCTTGCCGTCGATCTTGAGGAAGATGCCGTTGAGCGACGAGTCGGCGACAGAGCCGCCGCCGCCGGAAGAATCATCGTCGGAGGGAGAAGTGCACGCCGCGAGGGCGAGGACCGAGAGGAACGCGAGGAAGGACAGGATCGACGCGGATGCTTTGGGGGAGAAAAACATGGCGACTCCGGGACAGCGTGTGGATTCAATAATACTGCCTGCTCGCGCGCGAAAGCGTAACACGACCGCAACGAATTCCTGCTATTCCACGCAGGATTTCGCGTCGCCCGTCATGCACGGGGCCGCCAGCGAAATGCGCCACACCGGGCCGTCGTTGTACATGGAGCCCTCGAACTTCACGAAGCCCGGCGCGTCCTGGTTGGCCATCCACAGGTGCTGGTCCGGCGGATATTTCCCGATCACCTTCGCGGCCGTCCCGAGCAAGGCCCCCAGCTTGGGGTGGAGCGCGTAGCGAATGACGGTCTCTTTCGAGTTTCCGTGGGTGATCTTCTCCTCTCCCAAGGGGTTGATCTCCAGCTCGATCACCTTGGGGCCGGGCGCGAGGGCGACCAGGTGGAGGGTCCTCCCCTTCCCCGGCGAAAGATTCTTGACCGACGGGATCACCAGTCCGTTTGAGGCATCGGGCGGCAGGTCGAGCTTGCCCGTCTCGCTGTCCGCCTTTTCGTCCCGCGGCTTCGTCGTGACCTGATAGGTGCCCGTGGTCGCGGAGGTGCGGGTCACCTTGAAATCGAGGTCGCGCGGAAACGCCGGCCCGCGCTGGACCTGGTGGTAGCTCTGCAGGCTGAAGACGCCGCGCTGCGTGAAGACCGTGGTTTCCTCGCTGAGGGATCCGTCGTTGAAGTGAAAGACCATGCGGCCCTGCACGTCGCCGTCCTTGGCCGTCTGCAGCAGTTCCCCCTTCGCCAAGACCTTCCCGTTCAAGTCGGATAAAGTCAGGAAGCCGTGCACGACGCCTTCGCTGTAGCGCACCGGCATGGCCGTGGATGGCGATTCGGCGGACAGTGCCGGACCCACGGCGAAGGCCAGCAACCCACCCAAAGTCCATGTTTTCAAGTCGATCCGCATACGGCCCCCAGGAAGATGCCCTAAGGAGATACATGCATCGGGAGAAAGCCCCCACCCACGTCAATATTTTGAAACAATTCGACCCGTCACGAAAACCTTTCGATATCGAAGGATACCGAACGATCCATCGCCCACGAAGAACACCCCCGACAAAAAAACCCCGCCCGCCTTGCGGCGAACGGGGCTTTCGAAGGTCCGTTTCCGGAACTTAGTTCTGGAAGTACAGCTCCATCTCGACCGGGTTCGGGCGAAGCTTGACGGGGGCGATCTCCGCCGACTTCTTGTAGTCGGTGTAGGCCTCCATGAAATCCTCGGTGAACACGTCGCCGGCGGTGAGCCAAGCCTTGTCCTTGTCCAGCTCCTCGAGCGCCTGCTCGAGCGAGTAGCTGGTCGACGGAATGTGCTTCAGCTCCTCGGGCGGCAGCTCGTAGATGTTCTTGTCCATCGGCGCGCCGGGGTCGATCTGGTTCTTGATGCCGTCGATCATCGCCATGAGCATGGCGGCGAACGTGAGGTACGGCGAACCCGAGCTGTCCGGGCAGCGGAACTCGAAGCGGCGGGCCTTGTCGCCCTGCACGTACGGGATGCGGATCGACGCCGAGCGGTTGGTGGCCGAGTAGGCCAGGTTCACCGGGGCCTCGTAGCCGGGCACCAGGCGGCGGTAGCTGTTCACCG
>DATAHJ010000082.1:0-7669 GCA_036263275.1 Fibrobacteria bacterium
AAGAGGCGGAAATCGAAGGGCGTCATTTCCTGATTTCGTTATAATTTCCCCCCAAATACACGCGCTGCAGCCGGGAAGAAGTCACTTCGCGCGCGGCACGACTGTTGCAAGGGTAAGAGAACGGTGAAGCACAAAGTCCCAAACAAGATCCTCCTCGGCGCGCTGGTCGCGCTGATGATGGCATTGGGAACCGGCTGCCTTGGAGGCGGCGGGAGCTTGACCAATTTGCCCGAGAAGGAATCGACGAAAATCAATCTTCACATCCGCCTGGGTCGCGTGGACGCCTCGGCTCCCGTCAACAGCGGCGTGCTGACCAAGGGAGCGGCCGCCCCCTCCGAGGAGATCGTCCTCAAGAGCATGAAGCTGCGCTTCACCTCGAACCTGAAGGACACGGTCTGGGGCGAGGTGAGCAACATGGATCAGGACGGCGGCGTGGGCCCGGGCGGCGGCCTGCAAGGCGAAGAGCGCTCCGTGTTCGTCAATGTCGAACTGCCGCCGCTGCGCTGGTGGAACCTCGAGATCAAGACCTACGACCAGTACGACAGCGTGATTCACTATGGCGTGGTGAACGGCATTTCCAGCAAGGGCGGACAGACGGTGAACCTCACCGTGCCGGTGCTCAACTCGCGTTACTCGCTGTACGAAGCGCGCTACTCGCTGCCCGCGTCCATCTACGCCGCGGGCCTTCCCGAAGCGGAGCGCGTGTACCAGAAGATCTTCTTCAACCGCCTCGTTCTCTCCGTGGACGGCCAGGTGGTGCGCGACAGCAGTTCGTTCTCTCCCTCCATCAGCGGAGGTTCGCGCTTCATCACCGCGGGTTCGGCCCTGAAGGGTGCCGTGGGGCGTTACTTCTTCCGCCCCACGGCGCTTGTACCGGACACCATCACGCATCTCCAGACCTATCAATACGTCCTGACGGGCAATCGCGTATTCCAGATCAGCGCCTATGGATATCTTGAGGGCGACTCCGTGGGCTCCGTTCCGCGCCTGTTGTTCCAAGGCAGCGCCACGCTGGACATTTCCGCCGGCGCCGCCGTTCAGCCGACCCCCGTGGTCCTGGATTGGAAGGGCCCCGGCAGCAGCACCGCCCCGACCGACTCCGCCGGGACCCCGGGAAACTCCAATTGGTCAGGGGTGGGCTTGAAATTCACCATTGGCAGCGTCGGGAAGATCATTCAGGAAATCAATGTTCCGGGCGGGTTGGATCTCTAACCCTTAGGGCACGATTTTCGCTTTTCTTTTGACAAGAGCTTCGAAGGATACACAATGAACGCCAAAATTTTCAAAATTTCCGCAATCGCCGGCCTGACCGCCTTGGTCGCCATGGCAACGGGTTGCCTAAATGACAGCAGCTCGCGGAAGCCGGCCAATGCGAATTTGGTCGTTGTGGCCAGCGTCAAGGACGCGAACAAGAAGGGCTTGGGCAAGGCCGCCACGATCTCGCTGAAGAAGCTGATCATCACGATGACCTCGAATAACGTGTCGGACGCGGTGCGTCGCGACACCGTGCTCGCCGACACCGGCGCGGCGTTCGTCTCAAGCGTTACCTCGAATCAGGCGCTGGTTCGCACCTACGCCCTCAATCCCCTCCGCAATTGGACGCTCGTCGTCAAGACGCTCGACACCAAGGATTCGGTCATCCATTATGATTCGGTCACGGTGACGGGCCTCAACGCCGGCGAGACGCGCACGGTTCCGCTCAACCTTACCGCCCGCTATGTGATGTATGAGGCCAAGTTCACCATCCCCGACTCCGTGAACTTCACGCAGTCGGTCTTCAAGCGGGACCTCTTGGTGCACCGCGTGGTGCTGAAGGTGGACGGCGTGATCGTCGCGGATTCCACCACCAATCCGCGTTTTCTGCCCGGTTCGCCCACTCCCACGGTGCATACCGTGCGCTTCGACTATATCCGCGTGAACCAGACGCCCGACGTGAAGGTCGAGTTCTGGGGCAAGATCGGTGGTCAACCGCTTACTGACACACTGCTGTTCTCGACCCAGTTCGACGACGTGGATCCGTACACCCCGAACCCCACCCCGAAGGCGCCTGACTACGTCGGCCCGCCGGCCTCGGAGCTTGGCAACATCGCCACCGTCAACTTCCAGATCAACATCGGCAAGGTCGGCACGGTTATCTTCAACACCGACATCAACGGCAACGTCAACGCCAAGGCCGCCGCCCACTAAGCCGAACGAATTTCGATAAAAAAGGGAGGCATTTCGCCTCCCTTTTTTGTTGTCCAGGATTTCGACCGTTCAAAAGGCGATTTGTCATTTCGGCAAAACCCCCCGCAAAGCGCTAGACATCTTGGCAAAAATCCGTGGCCCTAAAAACCCCGTATTTAAAGGGGATTTGGTGCCTTGGCCATTTTAGGCTCTTAAGGCGGGTTTGGGATTTCTATCGTAGGCATCCTAAACTCGGCACGAATGGCACGCTTCTCGCTTCGTATCTGTCCGACAGGTTTTCAAGAGAAAGACCAAACATGAATTTCAAGACTCTCCTTATCGGAACCGCAGCTCTGGGCGCCACCGTCCTCACCGGTTGCATGACCGACAGCGGCAGAAAGTCGGCCCCCGACAACGCGCCGGCCGCCTACATCTCCGTCTTCCCCAATGTGAAGGGCGTCAACGGCCTTTCCAAGACCGCCTCGGTGCCCACCGGCATCGTGCTGAAGAAGCTCATCGTGACGATGACTTCCAGCGTCGGCACGGACGCGGTCCTCCGCGACACCGTGCTCGCCGACACCGGCGCCTTCTCCTCGAACTCCGCGGTGGCCCAGGCCTTCTCCAAGCAGTATCAGGTGAAGTCCCTGCGCAGCTGGACCGTCCAGGTCAAGACGCTCGATGCGCGCGACTCCGTCATCCACATCGCGTCGCAGACCGCGTCGAACCTCACCGTGGGTGAGACCCGCGCCCTGACCTTCAACCTCAAGGCACGCTTCACCGTGTACGCGGCGAAGTTCGTCCTGCCCGACAGCCTGGCCTCCTCGGATCCCGGCGTCACCATGAAGCAGGCCCTGTACGTCAATCGCTTCATGATGGTCATCGGTGGCGACACCGTGCGCGACAGCACGGCCCTTGCCGGCGGCTACTTCGCCAAGTCCCCTGCGGAGCACTACCTGCTCTGGAACTACGTGGACACGACGGTGGGCAAGAAGGTCGCGCTCTACGTCTTCGCCGACAGCACCCGCATGAACGACAGCACGCCGGGCGGCTGGAAGTGGCCCAAGAACAAGCCAATCTTCGGCGACTCCATCGTCGTGACCAAGATCGATTCGGTCTACGCTCCCAAGCTTCCTTGGTCGGGCCCGGGTTCGTCGAGCGACCCCGATGGTAACGGTGGCGGCAGCAAGGTCGGCTTGAGCATCAACATCGGCGCCGTGAGCCGCGTGGACATCAACACAGACCTCGGTGGCTTGCCGAAGCGCAAGGAAGACTAAGTCGCGGCCGAAAGGCTTCGAGAGAAAAGGGAGGCGAAAGCCTCCCTTTTTCGTTTGGGTTCTTCCAGGCAACGCCTCGCCACCTCTTCAACCTGGCCAAGGCCGGAAGGGGGACCCCCGTCCCCTTTAAGTCGATCGGAACCAAAAAGAGGCGGATGCGTCTCCGGGCATCGGGCTCTATAGCCAAGGCCATCCAGCGGCTCCAATGCCAAAAAGGCAAACTAGAAGCAAAAATCCACGTCAAAATGGCAATCAGACCGAGGGCATTTATCCTCATTTAAACGGTGTTTAAGGGGATGCCCTTTTTTTCGAAAATAGGGCCCGTAAATTCAGAAAATTCAACGAATTGCGCGAATTTCGGGAACGAAATACTTTGGCACGGCTCTCGCTTTAACTAAAATTCAACGCCGGTAACCGCCGGGAAGATTCACAAGGAGCAGCAAATGCGCAAGTTCACCAAACACCTCATCGTCGCCGCCGCCTCGATCGCAGCCCTCGCCCTCACGGCTTGCGTCGGCTCGGCCGATGCCCCCGCCGGTTCGGCCGCCAACGATGGCTACGCCACCGTGGTCGTCCAGACCAAGACGACCGCCATCACCCAGCTGAGCAAGCCGGGTCTGGGCAAGGCCGCCGCCATCACCCTGGATAGCCTCCGCATCCAGGCGATTTCGAACGCCGTCACCCCGGACACGGTCTACGTCCGCATCAAGGCCCCCGATAGCGGCTTCTCCAGCAGCGCGACTGCCGACCAGAATGTCACCGTCCGCCTCAACCTGAAGGCGCTCCGCAGCTGGACGATCAACGTCCTGACCAAGGACGTCCGCGACTCCGTCGTCCATAACGGGACGGCAACGGTCTCCAACCTCGTTGCCGGCGAGGTTCGCGCCACGAACCTGACCGCCACCCCGAACTTCACGATCTACAACACGACCTTCAACCTGCCCGACAGCATCTCGTCGCCCACCGGCCTCACCAAGCAGAAGCTGACGTTCACCCGGTTGCAGATGTACATCGGCGGCACGCTGCGGAAGGACTCGCTCAACACCTTCACGCCCTCCACGAACTACGTGCTCACGTACGACTACGTCCGTGCCGGCGCCGACTCCGTGAGGCTCCAGGTCTATGGCAACATCACCGGCGCCAATGCCATCGATCCGCTCACCAGCACGGCCTGGAACACCGGCTCGCACCTGCTCTACAAGAACGCGGTCCTCATCTCCAGCCTGAGCGCGGCCCCGGCCACGAACAACGTGGCGCTGGCTTGGCAGGGTCCCACGACGGGCAAGGACAGCATTGTGGTCACCATTCAGAAGGTGCCCCAGTACAACATCAACGGCACCACGACCGCCGTCGTCCTGTCCAAGAAGTAAGCCCTGGAGGGCGGCGGGCGAACGGGGCCTCGGCCCTTCGTTCGCCCGCCGCTTTTGTTTCCTCCCTTTTCGATGCAAGAGGGGCCGACCCCTCTTCGATCTAGCTCCTTCAACCGGCTGAAAGAAAAAATGAGGCCCTCCCCCCAAAACATCCTGTCCGGTGTCCTCGCCCTCGCGGCGGGCCTACTGGTGACGGGATGTTTTGTTTCGGAGCAGCCCATGGCCCCTCCCACGCACCAGGGTGACGGCGAATTCTCGCTGAGCATGCGGGTGGGCGTGGGAAGCGTCGGTGCCTTGGGCAAGTCCGCCACCATCACGCTGAGCAAGCTGATCATCGTCCTCTCCTCGAACGTGAACGACACGATCCGGGACACGATCACTTCTTCGACCACTCCGGTCCTGAACACCGTCTCCACAACGGACCAGACCGTTTCCAAGAACTACAACCTGAAGGCGCTGCGCGTCTGGAAGATCGTGGCGACCACGAAGGACCTCGGCGGCAACGTGATCCACAGCGATTCCACCACCATGCCCGCTCTGCAGGCCGGCGACGTGGCCGCCGTGAACCTGAGCCTGGCCGCACGCTACGGCATGTACACCGCCAACTTCACGTCGCTGCCCGACAGCGTCGAGTCGGCGACGCCCTCGCAGCCCAAGCAAAAGCTGAACATCAACCGCCTCCAACTCCTCGTTGACGGCGTGTCGGTGAAAGATTCGACGGTTTCTCCCGGCCCCTACTATCCCTCCGGCACCCCGATCTCGCTCTCGTACGACTACGTCCTGACCGGCAAAAAATCGACCGTCAGCAGCGGAACCTCGCAGGATCTTTACGCGGTTCAGTTCCCCACCGTCGACACCGGCTACATCGTCGGCGAAAACGTGACGTTGAGGTCGATCAATGGCGGCGCGAGCTGGTCCACCCTGACCACCGGCGGCACGAGCAAGTCGCTGCGCGGCCTTTCCTTTCTCACCGGCAGCAAGGGCGTGATCGCGGGCGGCAGCGACAGCGTGGTGATCCGCAGGACCACGAACGGCGGCTCGAGCTGGACCCGCGTCCTTGGCACCAACAGCGCCAACATCGTCCGCGCCATCCACCTGGTGAACGACACGGGCTGGATGGTCCGCTCGCACGTGAGTTCGCTTACCGGCAGCTACCAGTATTACGTCACATACGACGCGGGCGCGACGTGGACGCCGACGTTGTCCCAGGATCAGATCTATTCGGTGCGCGGCGTCAACGGCACAACGGCCTGGGCGGTCGGTCCCGCGGGAAAAATCCGCAAGAACACGGCGGCGGACGGTTTCTTCTCAACGGTCCAGGCTAGCGGCACGAGCCGCACCTTGCGTTCCGTGTTCCCGGTGAACGCGAGCCTCGTCATCGTCGTGGGCGACTCCGGCACGATCCTGCGCACCGTCGACGGTGGATCCAACTGGACGAGCAAGACCAGCGGCACCTTGCAGAACCTGAACTCGGTCTGGTTCCTCGACGCGGCCACCGGCTTCGCCGTGGGCGACAGCGGCAAGGTGTTGAGCACTTCCGACAGCGGCAATACGTGGAGCTCGGAGACGAGCCCCACCACGGCCAACCTGAATTCCGTCAACTTCTTCGGCGGCAACGGCTATGTCGTGGGCGCAGGCGGAACCCTGTTCACCATCAGCGGATCACACTTGGTCGAGATGCGAGCCTATGGGCCCTTGGGAACCTGGAATGTCGCCAATCCCCTATACAGCGGATCCAAGTACATCAACACCGTTTCGGGCACCAGCACGACCACCGTTTCGCTGACTTTGCAGTGGGTGGGTCCGAGTTCCGGAACCGGCAGCATCACCGCGACCCTCGGCAAGGTTGGCAAAATCACGGTAAATGGTGTCCTGCCGGGAACGAACCTTCCTTAGGCCTGCGGACGCGGATTCTGTTAAATTGCAACCACACAAGGACTTGCACGGCATGACTCGGAACGCGAACACGAACGAAACGACCCGCGCGAACCTCGCGTCGGGCCTTTTCGCGCGTCTTGCCGGGGCCGCCGGAATCGTGGCCTTGGTCGCCCTGTTCTCCTCCTGCCTTCTTGAGCCGGATCGGGGCAGGTCTTCTGCCGGCGACGGTTCGCCCGGCTATGTGTCGATGAACCTTTCGCTCGAGCGCAACCAGCGGGTGCTGGGCAAGGCCGCCGTCGCCGGCGACACGACCTTCTCGCTCGACTCGCTCATCATCGTGCTCACGGCGAACGGCTCCGACACGGTCGTCGACCGTTTCGCGATCACGGGCCGGGCCGACACGGGCGCGATCGTCCTGGCATCGCGCAATTACACGCTTGCGGGGCTGCGCACCTGGAAGGCGAAGTTCTATTCCATCGACACCACCGTTTCCCCGGCGACCCGGGACACGGTGCACATCGATTCGGTGACTTTCGTCGTGCGGCCGTCGCAGACCACCAGTGTCACCAAGACCATTTCCGCCGCCTACGCCATCCTCCGCGCGCGCTTCGTGTCCCAGCTGCGCGACTCGCTGGGGGCGGGCATCCGCTACGTGCGCATCCGCGTGCACGGCGTGACGCAGGACTCCATCGCTCTCACCGGCGACAAGTTCAACGCCGTTTGGTTCTCCTCGGTCGATTCGGGCTGGGCGGTGATGGACACGGGTCGCGTGATGCGAAGCATCGACAGCGGCAAGACCTGGTACCCGCAGGCCAGCGGCACTACCGCGCACCTGCGCTCCGTGAGCTTCGCGGGGGGAATCGGCTGGATCGCCGGCGACGGCGGCGTGGTCCGCAAGACGACGAACAGCGGCGTCAACTGGTCGAGCGTCAGCATCGGCTACACCCGCAACCTGCGCCGGATCTATTTCATCAACGCCAA
>DATAHJ010000083.1:0-2650 GCA_036263275.1 Fibrobacteria bacterium
ACGCCGGGCGGATTTCCCCCCTGCGCGGTAGTTTGGTGGCATGGCGCCGTCCTTACGCCCCTCGGTGTTCCATTACCTGGACGCCCGCAAGTACCTTGCCGACGCCTGCGCGTCCGAGAAGGCGCGTAACCCGCGTTTTTCCCACCGTTACGTGGCCCGCGCCATGGGCGCTTCTTCCTCGGGGTTTCTTCGCGACATCCTCGACGGTCGCATGCGCATCGCGCCCGAGCGCGTGGCCAAGTTCGCCGCGCTGCTGGGCCTGAACCGTGCCGAGACCGAACGCTTCGAAACGATCGTCCAATACACCCAGGCGGTGACTCCCGGCGAAAAAGAACGCCTGCTGGCGCGCATGACGGAAAAATCCATTCCGCGCGGCCACTCGGTGCTGGAAGCCTTTCAGCTTGAGTACTTCAGCAGCTGGCGCTATGCCGCCGTGCGCGAACTGATCGCCTTGCGCGCGTTCCGCGACACGGAAGCCGACCACGCCGCGCTGGCGAACCTCCTCGAGCCGCCCATCGGGGTGGTGGAGGCGCGGGATGCGGTGCGCCTGCTGCTGAAACTGGGCCTGGCCCGAAAGGACGCGCAAGGCCGCCTCCTTCGCGTCGACAAGGTGGTCCGCTCAGGCGCCGACAAGGATCCGGCATACATCCGCCCGGCATTGCGGGACCACCTCCGGCTCGCGGCAAGGGCGCTCGAAGAGATCCCTCCCCCCCGGAGGCCTTTTTCCTACCTCACGCTGAGCGTTTCGGGAGAAACCCTCGCCCGCATCCGCGATCGCCTCGCCGACCTGCGAAGCGAATTGCTCGAGATGGCCGCGAACGACGAGGATGCCGACCGCCTCCTGCAAGTCAACTTCCAGATGTTTCCCCTCTCCTCGCCCGTGAAACCAGCGCGAAAGGCCCAGCCATGAATTTCCGGTCTCTCGCCGCCCTGCTGCTGGCGCTCTTCGCGGCCTCCGGTTGCGATCTGGGTACGCAGAACCGCTCGGGCGGAGGCACCGAAGGCGTGGGCCTTTCCGGTCAGCTTCTTCTGCCGGACGGCACCCCGGCGCAGGGCGCCCGGGTCTACGTCTATTATGTGGGGAATCACGAGTTTGATCTCGCGAAGGTCGTCCGGACATGCATCCCGGATTCCGTCTTCCGGGATTCCGCGATAAGCGACGCGCGCGGCGGCTTCGAATTCACCCGGCTGCACCCGGGAACCTATAACATCGAGGCCGTAAAGGCCGGAGACACGGCGCTCGGATGGTTCTCGGCGGGCGTCGTCTATTCCGGCGTGAAAACGGACGTCGGCCCGGTCCCGCAGCCCCCCTGAGGCCGCGAGCCGCGGGGGTCGAGCCGCTTACCCTTCGGTCGTTTTCGAGATCATCCACCTGTGATCCTGGAAGGCGAGCCGGGAGAAGCTCCCAAAGGATTCTCCGCGCGCCGCCGGGCGCCGAATCCCTCTTTTTCGGCGCGCCCAAGCTTTTCAAACGTTTGACATTTTCAAACGCTTTCTTCCCTTTCGGCCATGCCCCGCCAAGGCGGAGGTCCTAAATATTCGGCACGAGGACCCCATGGTAAGAACGCCCCAAACACATTCCGTCTCCGTGTTCGGTTTCCTGGACGCGCGGGAATTCCTGCGCCATGCCTACGATGCCGAGAAGAAGGGCAACCGGAACTTCTCGCATCGCTTCATCGCCAAGTCCATGAACGCCGGTTCGTCGAGCTTCTTCAAGGACGTGCTGTGCGGCCGCGCGCCCCTGAGCCCCACGAGGGCGGCGAAGTTCGCGAAGCTGTTCCGCCTGACCCCAAAGGAAACGGCGCACTTCGAAAATCTCGTGCTGTTCACCCAAGCCGACACGCGCGAGGAGAAGGAACGGTACCTTCGCAAGCTGGGCGGCGCCTCCTCGGTGGGCCAGCGGGCCGTGCTCCAGGCGTCCCAGCGGGAATACCTCCAGAAATGGCATTACGCGGCGATCCGCGACCTTCTCGACCTGCATGATTTCCGCGGCGACGCGGAGGGCCTGAAGGCCCTTGCAAAATCGCTGGACCCGGCCATCACGCCGGACGAGGCGGAGGACGCCATCGCGCTGCTCCTGCGGCTCGGGCTCGTTCGCAAGGATGCGCAGGGGCGGTACGAAAAAGTCGGCGATGTCGTCAGCACCCGCGCGGGCGGCGACCCGGAGCTGGCCAAGCCGGGCCTCAAAGCGTCCATCGAGCTCGCCCGGCGGTCCCTGGATGCGCATGCGCCGGCCGCGCGCCCGTTCTCCTACGTCACCCTGAATGTTTCCGAGCGCACCTTCGCCGAGGTGCGTGACCGCATCCGCTCCTTCCGCCGCGACATCCTCGACATGGTCGCCGGGGAAGATGAGGCGGATCGCCTGTACCAGCTTAACCTGCAGTTCTTCCCCTTGTCCGTCCCCGCGAAGCGGAGAAAATCATGAACCTCCTGAAAACTCACCGCATCACCGCCGCGGCCTTCGCGGCCATTGCGCTTCTGGCCTTGTCCAGCTGCGACCTCGGTACGCCCATCAAGGCCAGCCCCACCGAAGTGGAAGGCCTCACCGGAACCCTCGTGGGTCCCAACGGCGCGCCCGTCTCCGGCGCCTGGGTGAAGGTCTACCCGGCATCCGGCGCCACGGCCAAGACCTCCGCATGGGCGGCGATCG
>DATAHJ010000084.1:0-11306 GCA_036263275.1 Fibrobacteria bacterium
CGGTGAAACCGCAGGAGAAGGGGATGATGCTCGAGCTGATGCACTTTCCCGACGAGATCCTCGACGTGGACGAGTTCAAGCTTCCGCAGGCGCGCGAGCCGGGCGCGGCCGAGAAGCGCATGGCGAAGCAGCTGGTCGACAGCATGACGGTCAAGTGGAATCCCGACGGCTACAAGGACGACTACCGGGAGGCCCTCGAAAAGGTGATCGAGCAGAAGATCAGGAGCGGGGGCAAGTTGCCACCCGCCCCGCGCGCCCGCAAGGCCGGAAACATCATCGACCTCGCCGAAGTCCTGAAACGCAGCCTGCAGGAAGCGAGCGCGAAAGGTTCCAAGGGGCCAAAGGCTTCCAAGGCGGGCAAATCCGCCGTGAAGAAAAAACCCGCGCCGGAGACCCACCGCCGCCGCAAGGCCGCCTGACGAAGCCTCCCCATGTCCCTGCGCACCTATCGCCAGAAGCGCGACTTCGCCAAGACGCGGGAACCGCGCGGCGGAAAAGCCGAAAAGGCGGGCAAGCGCCTCTTCGTCGTCCAGAAGCATGCGGCGTCGCACCTCCATTACGATTTCCGGCTCGAGATGGGAGGCACGCTCAAGTCGTGGGCCGTTCCCAAGGGCATTCCGCTTACGCGCGGCGAGAAACGCCTCGCCATGCAGGTGGAGGACCATCCGCTGTCCTACGCGCGCTTCGAGGGCGTCATCCCCAAGGGGCAATACGGCGGCGGAACGGTGATGGTCTGGGACATCGGCACCTTCGAGCCGCTCGACGAGCACCCGCTCAAGAACCTCGCGGCCGGAAAACTGCGCTTCGTCCTGGCGGGAAGGAAGCTGCGGGGAGAATGGCACCTCGTGCGCATGCGGGGGAAGGAAGAAGGCGACAAGCAGCCTTGGCTGCTTCTCCGCAGCGGCTCGAACGCGAAGCCCCTCTCCGCGCGGGCGGAGGACTCCTCGGCCCTGAGCGGCCGCGGCATGAAGGCCATCGCATCCTCCGGCGACGCGGTTTGGAAGTCCGGCCGCGAGGAACGCAAGAACCCGAAGGGCGCCGGACGCCCGAAGGACGCGGGGGACGCGGAGGAAGCCCCGCCTCCCCCAAGGCGGAAGCCGTCGAAGAAAACCGATCCGCCCAAGGTCCGCAAGGTTCCCCTCCCCTTCTTTGATCCCATGAAGGCCAAGCTGACGCTGACTCCGCCCACCGGCGGGGATTGGCGCTACGAAATCAAGTTCGACGGATTCCGCGCGCTCGCCTTCCGGGATCGCAATGGCGTCAGGCTCCTGTCCCGCAACGACAAGGACCTCTCGGGAAAATTCCCCACGGTGGCCGCGTCGGTCGCCAAGCTGAAGACGCACGACACCGTCCTCGACGGAGAGATCGTGGCGATGGATCCCAAGGGGCGCTCCTCCTTCCAGCTTTTGCAGGCGTATGAATTGGGCCAGGAGCGGCCGCCCCTCCTCTACAACGTCTTCGACCTCCCCTTCGAGGAAGGCCGGGACCTGCGGACGCTGCCGCTTGAGGAGCGGCAGGCCCGCCTCGCGAAGCTTCTGCGCCGGCCTCCGGGCATCCTTCGCCCCTCGGCCGTCCTCGAGGGCGAGGCGGATGCGCTGCTCGCGCAGGCGCGCGAGCTGGGCCTTGAGGGCCTCATCGGCAAGCGGGCGGGCTCGGAATACGAGGCCGGGCGGCGGAGCGGCGCATGGATCAAGCTCAAGACCCATCGCGAGCAGGAATTCGTCGTGGGCGGCTACACCGATCCGGAAGGCGGGCGTTCCTCCTTCGGCGCGCTGCTGGTGGGCGTCCACGAGAAGAAGACCCTTCGCTTCTGCGGGAAGGTGGGCACGGGGTTCACCGGGGCGCTGCTGAAATCCCTCCATGCCCGGATGAAGAAGCTCGCCCGCAAGGACTGCCCCTTCGTGAACCTCCCCGAGCCGCGCGCGGGCCGTTATGGCGCGGGCGTCACGGTCTCCGAGATGCGCCGCTGCCACTGGCTGAAACCCGAGCTCGTGGCGCAGGTCAAGTTCTCGGAGTGGACGCGTGACGGCAAGCTGCGCCAGCCGGTGTTCCTCGGCCTGCGCGAGGACAAGGACGCGTCGGACGTGGTCCGCGAGGAGCCCGCGTAATGGCATCGCGCACAAGCACCGTCCTCGACGTCGGAGGCACGAAGGTTGAAGCCTCCAATCTCGGGAAGGTGCTGTATCCCAAGGCGGGCTTCACCAAGGGGCAGGTCATAGACTACTACGTGCGCGTCTCGCACGCCCTTCTCCCCCATCTCTCCAACCGCCCCATCACCCTCAAGCGCTATCCCGAGGGCGTCGAAGGATTCTTCTTCTACGAAAAGCAATGCCCCCCGCACCGGCCGGGTTGGGTGAAAACGACGGATGTCCCCCGAAGCGAAGGCGGTACGATCCATTACTGCGTGATCGACACCCTGCCGGCCCTCGTTTGGGCGGCGAACCTGGCCGACCTCGAGCTCCATACCTTCCTCCACAAGGCGCCTGCCATCGCGCGCCCCACCGCAATCGCCTTCGACCTCGATCCGGGCGCGCCCGCGGCGCTGCGGGAATGTTGCGCCGTCGCGCTGCGACTGCGCTCGCTGTTCGGTTCCTTGGGACTGAAAAGCTTCCCAAAGACCTCGGGCTCCAAGGGCGTTCAGGTCTATGTCCCCCTCAATACCGCGACGAGCTACGACAAGACGAAGGCCTTCGCGCGCGCCGTGGCGGAAGGCCTCGAGCGCGCCACCCCCGGGGCCGTCGTCTCCAGCATGAAAAAAGTCCTGCGCAAGGGCAAGGTGCTGGTGGACTGGAGCCAGAACGACGACCACAAGACGACGGTCAACGTCTATTCCCTGCGCGCCAAGGAGCGTCCATCGGTCTCCACGCCCCTGACGTGGGACGAGGTGGAAAAGGGGGCCGGGGGAAAAGGCGCGAAGAGCCTTGCTTTCGGCCCCGAGGACGTGCTGGAGCGCGTGAAGCGGCTGGGCGACCTGTTCGCGCCGGTGCTGACGCTGAAGCAGAAACTGCCGCCCCTCGCCGCATTGCGGGACGAGTTGTTCGCGGACTCTCCCACGGCGAAGCCTTCCCCCTCGAAGGCGCGCGTCGCGAAGGCCGCGCGGAAGCGCCCCGTGAAGCGCAAGCGCTGAAAAAGACGCGGCGGCGGAGCTACCTTGCGGCCATGGCCGCCGCCGTCAACCCTCAAATCGAGGAATCGTGGAAACGCGAACTCGCCGCGGAATTCGAAAAGGAATACTTCGCGCGCCTCAAGGAATTCCTGCTGGAGGAGAAAGGCCGCGGCGCGGTCGTTTATCCCCCCGGCCCGCTGATCTTCAACGCCTTCAACCACACGCCCTTCGACAAGGTGAAGGTCGTCATCCTCGGGCAGGACCCTTACCACGGCCCCGGGCAGGCCCACGGCCTTTGCTTCTCCGTGCAGCGCGGCATGCCGCCGCCGCCCAGCCTGCAGAACATGTTCAAGGAACTGCGCGAGGACCTCAAGGACGAAGGCGGCTTCCGCATGCCGAACCACGGCAACCTGGAGGCTTGGGCCGACCAGGGCGTCTTCCTCCTCAACAGCACGCTCACGGTGCGCGCGGGCGCGGCCGCCTCGCACGCTGGCAAGGGCTGGGAAGAATTCACCGCCGCCGCGGTGCGGCATCTTTCAGAAAAACGTGAGGGCCTGATCTTTTTGCTCTGGGGTCGCCACGCGCAGGCCAAGGAGCCGCTCATCGACACGAAGCGCCACCATGTGCTCAAGGCGGCGCATCCCTCGCCTCTCTCGGCCTACAACGGCTTCTTCGGTTGCCGCCATTTCTCCAAGGCGAACGCGCTGCTGAAGCAGGCGGGCCAGGAGCCGATCGACTGGCAGGTTTAGGGGCGGGCCCTTCGCCGGCCGCCCTTCGTCCGTTTTTCTTCGGGGCCGGTCAACGTGCCGGGCGGGGGCGCCGCGTGACGCGGCCCTCCACCACCCACCTGCGGATCGTGTTCGTCCGGTGGCGGCCGTGGATCGGATACCCGAACACGAAGACCAGCGCGTCGCCGCGCACCACCATGCGCCGCTTGCGCAGCTCGGACTCGATGCTGTGGAAGATCTTCTCGGTCTCGTGCACGGGCGCGACCTTGATCGGGTGCATCGAATAGTACAGCGTGGAACGCTGGTAGATCTCCTCGCTGGTGCAGGCCGCCACGATGGGGATGTTGCCCCGGTATGAGGCGAGGATGCGCGGCGTGGAGCCGCGCGTGCTGACGGTGACGAGCGCCTGCGTGCTGTCGATCAGGCTGAGGTAGAGGCCCGCCTCGCACATCATCGCCATCGCGCCGCCGTACGGCACGCTGACGATGTCCTCCTCGAGGTTGCGCTCCGCCGCGCGGATGATGCGGTCCATCGTGGCGATCGCCTCGATCGGGTGCTTGCCCGCGGCGGTCTCGGCCGAGAGCATGAGCGCATCCACGCGCGAGAGCGCGGCGGTCGAAACGTCGGTGACTTCGGCGCGCGTGGGGATGGGGTTCTCGATCATCGTCTCCAGCATCTGCGTGGCCACGATGGTGACCTTGCCCGCCGCGCGCGCGGCGTGGATCACGTTGCGCTGCAGCGTGGGGATGCGCTCCAGCTCCACTTCCACGCCGAGGTCGCCGCGCGCCACCATCACGCCGTCGGAGGCCTCCACGATCTCGGTGAGCCGCTCCACCGCGGCCGCGTTCTCGATCTTCGAGATGATCGGCGCGGTGAGGCCCAGGCGGTCGAAGTGCACGCGCAGGCGCCGCACGTCCTCGGCCGAGCTGACGAAGGAGGCCGCCACCCAGTCGAAGCCCGCCTCGGCGATCACCTCGAGGTCGGCACGGTCCTTGGTCGTGGGCATGGGCAGGCCGAGGTCGACGCCGGGCACGTTCAGCGACTTGCCCGGCTTGAGCAGGCCCCCGCGCACCACCCGCGCCTGCGCGCTCATCGACGCGCCCGCTCCCTTCGTTCCGCGGAACTCCAGTTCCAGCTTGCCGTCGTCGAGCAGGATGCGCTGGCCCGCCTTCGCGTTGCGGAACCAGCCCGTGTGCGTGAGCCCTATCACGCCTTTCGCGGGAATGCCGCGGCCGCGCGACAGCGTCACGATCGCGCCGAAGCGCAGCTCGTAGGCGTTGCGGTCCACCCGGATCTTCGGACCCATGAGGTCCGCCAGCACCGCGCAGGGGCGCCCCAGCTTCTGCGCGGCGGCGCGCACGAGCTTCAGGTAACGGACGTGCTGGGCCGAGTCGCCGTGGGAGAAGTTCACGCGCACCGCGTCGGCGCCGGCCTTGAGGGCCGCCTCCAAGGTGGCGGGATCCTCCAGGGCCGGGCCCATCGTGACGAGGATATTGGCGCGACGGAATTCAAGGCGACCGGGAGGAGTACGTGTCATATTCTCAAATTTAGACGATATGCCAAACATCCCTACCATTCCTCGAAACATGCGAGGGCAGGGGATGGAAACCCCCCATGCCCTCTTGGAGTGCTCCCGAAGCCCCTGTTTACCTATATTGGCCCCGTGATTTATCGATTTTCCGCTCGATTCCGGGACTTTTCGGCTTTCTCCGTCATCCCCGTGCTGTCCGTGCTCTGCGCGGCCTTTGCCCTGACAGGTTGCCGAAAAAGCGCTTCCGACGAAGTCGTGCTCGCCCAGGTCAACGATTCGAAGCTGACCTTGGCGGAACTCCGGGAAACCTATCCCGCCGAGTACGAGAAAATCCTTCCCCGTGAACAATACCTCGACGTCATCCAGCGCTGGATCGACGACGAGGCCGTCTACCGGCAGGCCCTCAAGCGCAAGCTCGACGAGGACCCCAAGGTCATGCGCAAGCTGGAGCGCCTGCGTCGCCGCATGCTGATCGAGGAGTTCCTCGCCCGCGAGACTGCCGGCGACGACTCGGATCCCGACGAGGACGCGCTGACCCGCTTCTATGAGGCCAACAAGTCCGACTTCCTCCGCAAGGCGCCGGAGTTCCGCTTCCTGCACATCCGCGTGAACTCGCTGAAGGAGGCGCTGGCCGTGCGCGCCAAGGTGCGCGGCGACAACTTCGCCTCGCTCGCCGAGCACAACTCGCTGGATTCCGCCGCCGACGCCGCGGCGCCTTTCCGCAAGCCCTCCGAAATCCCCGCCTGCCTGCACGACATCCTGAACGCCAAGCCCGACTGGGTCTCGCCGCCGATCAGCTGCCCCGACGGCGTGTATATCGTCAAGCTGCTTGACCGCACCGAGGCGGGCACGCCGCTGCCCTTCGAGGAAGTGCGCGCCTCCATCGCGACCTTGCTCACGATGCAGCGCAAGGAAAAACTGCGCGAGTCGAAGATCCGCCAATACAAGGAAGGCGCCTCGATCCGCATGAACGTGGACCTCATCCCAGGCCAGGAGCCGGGAGCCGAGGCGCCCATGGAAGCCACCACTCCGGATTCTTCCGAGGAACGTCTCCCGCCGGGAGAATGAACACGCCGATGACCTCCAAGACCCTCGCCTTCGCGCCCCTCTTCGTCATCGCCCTCTCCTTCGGGACGGCGCACGCCGCGCGCACTCCGGTGGAGGGCGTCGCGGGCGTCGTCAACGGCACGCCCATCCTCTTCTCGGACGTCGAGGAACTGCGCGCCGGCCTGCAGCAGCAGCGCCCCGCATTCGCGGCCCTGCCGGTCGCCGACCAGCGCCACGAGGCGCTCGAGCGCCTCATCGACGACAAGATCGTGCTGGAGAAGGCGAAGCAGGACACCACGCTGCGCGTGAACGACCGCGACGTGGAATCCCGCGCGGCCGACATGTACGCGCGCGTGGCGCAGCAGCAGGGCGGCGAGCGCGCCCTCGAGTCGGCCCTGCGCCAGGCCACCGGCATGTCCTTGGGTCAGTTCAAGGCGCGCTTGGGCGACCAGGTGCGCGACAACATGCTCCGCCAGCGCCTGCAGATGAAGTACGTGGGCGATCCCCAGCCCTCGCAATATCAGGTCAAGGCGTTCTTCGAGAGCCATCGCGACAGCCTGCCCATCCAGCGTGACGTCGTTCGCCTTTCGCACCTCCAGTGGCGCGTGAAGGCTTCGCCGGACATCGAGAAGGAATCCCTCGAAAAGGCGAACGCGCTGGTGGCGCGCCTCGCCAAGGGCGAAAGCTTCGCCGAGCTGGCCAAGCTTCACTCGGACGACTTCTCCGGCAAGGAAGGCGGCGACCTCGGCTACACCAAGCGCGGCGCGCTCGATCCCGACTACGAGCGGGCGGCGTTCTCGCTGGACATCGGCGATTATACCCGCCGCCCGGTGCGCACGCGCTTCGGCTACCACCTGATCCGCGTCACCGGCAAGCGGGACAACGAGATCCGCACCTCCCACATCCTGATCCGCGTGACGCCCTCCGCCGCCGACACGGCCCGCGCGCGCACATGGCTCGACTCGCTGGGCCGCACGCTCACGACCACCGAATCCTTCCGCGCCGCGACCCGCTCTTTCTCGGACGATCGCAAGACGCGCGACCTGGGCGGCGACCTCGGCTGGTTCTCCCGCGATTCGCTGGCCGGCGCCTACCGCGCCGTGGCCGACAGCCTTCCCGAGGGGGGGGTCAGCTCCCCGGTCCTTGTAGGCGACAGCTGGCACCTCTTCCGCGTCGACCACAAGGTCTCCGAGCGTCGCCTGTCGCTGGAGGAGGATTACTCCGTCATCAGCCAGTTGACCCGCGACTGGATGATCGGCGACCGCCTCGAGGCGCTCATCAAGGGCTGGCGCGAGCAGATGCACGTGGCCAACAAGCTGGACGCGTTCGCGGGCAGCGCCGCGGCACCCGCAAGCGAATAAGGCGGGGCCGGCGCCCCACCAACGGTCGCCAAGCGTGCAGCCATGAATCCTTCCGCGCTCCCCTATCGCGCCCTCGCCCCGCACTACGACGCCATCATGGCCCACGTCGACTATCCGGGCTGGGCGCGCCATCTCCGGGGCCTTTGGCGCTCGGTGCGCGGGCGTGGGCGCACGCCCTCGCGCCTGCTTGAGATCGCGGCTGGCACCTGCCGCCTCGCCTCCCCGCCCCTGTTTCCCAACGCGTTCTCCGTGCATACGGACTTGAGCCACGAGATGCTGGCGGAGGCGAAGAGCCATTCGACGATCCGCGCCGCGTGCGACGCGCGCGCGCTGCCCTTCCGCGACGAAAGCTTCGACCTCGTCCTCATGGTGTACGACAGCCTGAATTACCTGACCCGCCCCGAACAGGTGCGCCGCGCCTTCGACGAGGCCTTTCGCGCCCTCGCGCCGGGCGGTGTGTTCCTCTTCGACGTGACCACGGCGGCCTGCTCCAAGCGCTGGTTCGCCGACACGCTCGACGTCCAGGAAACCGAGGCCGGGACGTCGGTTCGGCACAGCCGTTACGACGCCCCCTCGCGCATGCAGCTCAACCTGTTCACGTTCTTCACCTTGGGCCCGGACGGCCGCTACGACCGCACCGAGGAGGTGCATCGCCAGCGCATCTGGCCCTCCGCCTTCCTGAAAAAAACCGCCCGCGCGGCGGGTTTTTCGGTGCGGGCCTGCCTCGCGGATTTTACCTTGAAGCCAGGCAACGACCGCCACGAGCGGCTCCACTTCGTCCTGCAGCGGCCATGATCAGCTTCGAGAACGTCACCAAGGTTTATCCCGGCGGCTGGCAGGCCCTCGATCGGGCGTCCTTCCGCATCGATCCCGGGGAGTTCGTGCTGCTCACCGGCCCCAGCGGCGCGGGCAAGAGCACGGTGCTGCGCCTCATCTACATGGACGAGCTGCCCGACACGGGCGACGTGAGCGTTTCCTTCGGGCCCGGCGAGGAATACCACTCGGGCAGGAAGATCTCGCGCGGGCGCGTGCAGATGCTGCGCCGCAAGCTCGGCATCGTGTTCCAGGACTTCAAGCTCCTCGCCGACCGCAACGTCTTTGAAAACGTGGCGCTCGCCCTGCGCGCCGCCGACGAGCCCGAGGAGCGCATCAAGCGCCGCGTGGACGAGGTGCTCGGGCTGGTGCGGCTCTCGGCCAAGGCCAAGCGCTTTCCGCACGAGCTTTCGGGCGGCGAGCAGCAGCGCGCCGCCATCGCGCGCGCCATGGCGAACGAGCCGCACATGGTGCTCGCAGACGAGCCTACGGGCAACCTCGATCCCGAGACCTCGATGGAGATCCTGCGCATCTTCCACGACATCCACGTGGCCGGCACCGCCGTCCTGATGGCGACGCACGACCAGCTGCTCACGGGCGAATTGCCGGTGCGCCGCCTGTGCCTCGAGCGCGGCGCGCTGACCGACCTGCCGGGAACGTACAAGGGACCGGAACGCGAGTAGAGTCAGTTACGAGTGACGAGTTGTGAATAAAACACAGCCGGGTTTTGTTCTCCGGCGTTCAACTCGTCACTCGTAACTGATTCTTATTCCAGTCGCTTCAGCAGCTCCCAACCCTCATCCCACCGGCCCAGCCCGCTCGACGCGTTGATATGCCCCTTGGCGCCGACGCTCACGAAGCGCGCGCCCCAGGCCTTCGCGCATGCTTCCGTGAACGCGGGCGTGGCGTAAGGGTCGTCCGTGCTGCCCACCACGATCGCGGGAAACGGCAGCGGCTTCATGGGCAATGGCGAAAAGCCGGTGGCCAAGGCGGGAAACTCCGGCCCTTCGGGATCGGGAGGCGCGACCAGCAGCGCCGCATGAACTCTTAGCGAAGTGTTCGCGGCCCAATGCGCCACCTGCAGGCAGGCCAAGCTGTGCGCCACAAGCAGCGTCCCAGGCCCACTCTTCCCCACCGCGCCTTCCAGCGCCTTCACCCATTCATTTCGATCGGGTCGATCCCAATCGCGCTCTTCCACGCGAATGAATTCAGGGTGCGCGTGCTGCCACAGCGTTTGCCAGTGCGCGGGGCCGGAGCCGCCGTAGCCGGGAAGGATGAGGACGGGACGGGAAAAAGCAGCCGACATGGGGGTATTCTCCGCGGGATTCCGGGTGTTCGTGAATCCGCAGGTACGGTCTTCCGTTTCCAGTTTAAAAAAACCTTCCGGGTGCCGTGTCAAATGGTAACGCGGGCACATAAAACGGTCGTTCGCTCCGGCTTCCGCGTATGTTAAGGATGCGGACTCTTCCCGCAGAAACAGGAGGATCGCCATGACGACTCACACAATGACCGTCCCGGCAAACCACCCCATGCGCAAGATGTTTTTCAGGCTGTTGGTGCTCGGAATGCTCGGATCGCTGGTCTTCTACTCGAAGACCATCGGGCTGATCGCGAAGGGCGCCATGAAGGCCGTACGTGCCGAGGGCAAAAAAGGCCCGAAGCCGCGAAACAACGACTAGGCGGGCGGCCAGGCCCGTAAGCCGGGCCGTCGCGTCTAGGCAGAGAACGCAGCGATCCGTCCCGCAAGGGGCGGGTCGTTTTTTGTTTCAGGGATCATGGGGCCTTCTTCGGAGGCCCTTACTTCACCGCGGCGAGAGCCTTGGCGTAGTCGGGCTCCTGCCCGATCTCCGGGACCTGCTCCGTGTAAGACACGTTGCCCTTCTCGTCCACGATCACGATGGCGCGCGAGAACAAGCCCGCCATGGGGCCGTCGGCGACGACGACACCGTAGTCCTGGCCGAAGGTGGAGTCGGCCCGCAGCGACGACGTGGTGACGACCTTGTCAATGCCCTCGGCGCCGCAGAAGCGCTTGAGCGCGAAAGGCGTGTCGCGCGAGACGCCCACGACGACGACGCCGGGGAGTTCGCTGGCCTCGGCGTTGAACTTGCGGACGGACATGGCGCACACGCCGGTGTCGATGCTGGGGAAGATGTTGAGGATGATCTTCTTGCCCGCGAAGTCCTTCAGCGTCACGTCGCCGAGGTCGGCCTTGGTGAGCTTGAAGTCAGCGGCCTTGCTGCCGATGGCGGGAAGGCTGCCGGTGGTATGGGTGGTCTTGCCGCCGAGGGTAATGGTGGTCATGGGTATTCCTTAAATGAGGATTTCCATGAAGATAACTCCCCTCATGATCGAGGGAGTGATCGACTTCCGTCGGGATAATAAGGGTTTCCCGAAGATTTGTACCTTCGGGATGCGCCAAATAAAGAGCAGCCGTGATGTTTTTAAAAATTCGAACCGTAAGCGCGATCGCGGCCTCATGTGTCCTGGTGGGCTGCCTCTTGACGTCGCGCCCGCCGGTGGATGGACCGAAGCAATACCCAATCGTCACAGGTCGATATTACCGAGCGGCGGAACTCGACACCCTGCCGAGGGACAGCGCCTTGCAATTCGAGGACTACGGCGATTCCGGAGCTTACGCCTTTACCTCATTCAGTCGGCCCGGCTGCAAGAACCTGGTTCGAACCGGTGTTTGGTATGCCCGAATCAGCGGCATCGATTCG